>JAQVZU010000008.1 GCA_028708035.1 Alphaproteobacteria bacterium | reverse complement strand
ATTTGCCGTAGGTGATAGAAGTTCTCGAACATCGTATTTTTTACCTTGGATATGGGCATGGCTGCAAGATTCGGTTCAGAAAATCACTAAAAAAACGGGGGTATCCGCTTGCCAATCATGTAAAAATCCTTATAATTCGCGCATTTTTCGCAGAGCGGGTCGTCATGGTAAGGGCTTTGGTTTTGTTGGGTATATTTTTTTCCGGATTAACGGCTTGGCAATCGGTCGCTGCAATTGATGAGCCTCCGTTTACGATCATCGGCGGAGACGTTCTTCAGATTACCGTTTGGAAGGAAGACGGGTTGGACCGCGAGGTGCTTGTGCTTCCGGGCGGCGATATTACTTTTCCACTGATCGGCACGATCAAGGCCCAAGGCAAAACGTCGGCAGAGCTTCAGGCCGATATAAAGTTCAAGCTTAAAGAGCTTATTCCGGATGCCTCTGTGACCGTCGCCGTTAAAGCCGCTCTGGGACATACCATCAATGTCATCGGGCAGGTGGCAAAGCCTGGGGAAATCGTTATCGGTCGCCGCACGACGGTGATGCAGGCCTTAAGCCAGGCGGGCGGGCTGACGCCGTTTGCGAGCCAGAGCAAGATCAATGTTATGCGCCATGGCGATAATGGCGACGAGTCTATCAAAATTCCTTACGCTGACATTGTTTCCGGCGATCATCTTGACAAGGACATTGTCTTGCGCTCCGGAGACGTCGTCATCGTTCCAACAGCTGGTTTGTTTTAAATCATGTTATTGGAACGCCGCGTTGGATCATTCGGGCAGATTTTTTTGGCGCTCTGCATTGTTGCCGGAGGATGGCTAACTGTTGCACACGCGCAGGAAGTTACATCGAACAGGAACCTTCAGGCGACGATCAAACAGGTGTTTTCCTATAATACAAACCCGTTGATGGTCGTAGATGGAGCTAGATCGCTTTGGGGCTCCACCACATCGCCGGGATTGGCTTTCGCCAGCGCGACGCCAGTCTCACAAATAAAGCTTGGCGGAAGGATCGATCAAAATTTGTTCAATCAATCGGCGTTCAACACGACCGATTTCCACGCCAATGGCGGGTATTTAAGAAAGAGCGAACGCTGGCGGTTTGAGGTGCAAGGTTCCGGCGATTATGACAGCACGCGAACAAGCGAACCGGCTAACTACGGCATCAGACCGGTCGTCTCGAGACATGTCGGCCTCTTCGCGTCTCCGGCGCTTTCTTTTTCCCCCACTCAGACAGGCGCAATCTCACTTTCGGGTTCCGTCTTCAGGTCGCAATATGACCTTAGGGATTTCACCAATTACATGATTTTTACCGTCTCGCCGTCGTACACGCATCAGTTCGATCCGCTCAACTCGGGCGTTCTTACATTTCAAGCAAGGCAATACAGGGCCACGCGCGAAAGCGGAACCAAAGTTCTGACCTTATCGCCGACAGTCGGCTGGCTGCGGACTTTTTCCGAACGGCTTAAAGCCACCGCATCGGTCGGCGCGCAAGCCAGCCGCGAATACAGTTACGGCGCTCCGGTCGGTAACTGGAAACCATCCTTTGTTTTTTCGGGCGGGTTGACCTTCGAGGGGCAACAAGACCGAATAAATCTTGCGGCATCGCGGTTGCAGAATGCCTATGGCAACGGCTCGGATGCGCTTCAAAGTGCTCTTTCTATTTCAGCCACGCACCGCCTGAACCCTGTTTTGTCGCTTGTCGGCGGCATGTCCTACTTGACCGCCGAGTATTCGCGCGCTTCGACGGGCGATCTGGAATCGTTGTCGGAGATGCACGGAGGAATAGCTTACCATCTGACGCCGACAGTAGATGTAACAGCCGATTGCCGGTACCGATACGAAACTTTGAAGAATCAGGAAAAAAACGCGACTGGCAGCATTTTTATGGCGGGCTTGGTCTATCGTCCGGATGCCTTGGGGCTTGGAGATTAGGCCCATCCTTTCCAATGGAATTAGAAGCATGGAAGAACTGACTTTTAACGATTGCCTTGTCCTTATGCGGCGATGGAAAACGCTGTTTATGAGGACGACTCTTACCGCATGGGCGTTCTTCGCGGTTTTTGTTCTGTCTTGGTCCAACTACAGAGCGACCGCGACCGTTCAGATCGAGCAGCCCAAAATTTCGGCAGAAGCCATTGCGCAACGGGAGGCTCTTGCCGACCGGCGCATCAGCATGTTGCAGCAGAAAGTTCTTTCGACTTCGTCGCTCGCCGGGATCATAACAAAGTTCGACCTATATCCGGGCAGAGCGAAGGCCGCACCCACTTTCGTCGCGAGAAACATGGCCGACAAGATCAAGCTCGATCTCGTGCGCGGTTCGGTCGCACATCCGTCCGCGGCAAAGGAAGCCATCTCTGCTATCGCGTTTATCTTGAGCTTCGATTATTCCGACCCGCTTAAAGCGCAGCAGGTTATGGACGAGCTTGTCTCCCGTTTTATCGACGAAGATCTGAAGCAAAGGCAAACAGAGGCCGAAGAGACGTCGGCATTTCTCGGCAAGCAAATCGAGGGCCTCGAAAAATCTCTAAATGAGCAGGAAAAGAACATCGCCGATTTCCAGAAAGAACAAGGCGTGACGCGCCCCGAAAATCTTGCCTTTAATCAGCAGATCGTTGCGCAGCTTATCTTGAACATGCAGAATCTCGACAGCCGGATCGCGGCGAACGAAGGCTCTTTGGGTGTGCTGCGCGGCCAATTGGCCGCCATCGATCCGTATTCGAGATTACTTGTCAACGGGCAGGTTCTCACGACACCTTCGGTTCAGCTGAAGGCTCTTCAATCCGAATACGCAAGTTTGACATCCCAATACGGCCCGAACCATCCGGATGTTCTCAAAATCAGGCGCAAGATGGAGGGCATAAAAGCGCAGGGCGTGCAAACGCTGCCGCTGGCGGCTGAACTGAAATCGCAGATTATCGATGCGCGCGCGAAGCTTGAGGAGGCGGAAAAAAACTACGGTTCCGAACATCCGGATGTTGCTTCGCTGAAGGCCAAGCTGCAAAGGCTTGAATTTCAGCTAGCGCAACAGAGAGAACCGACAAATAACTTCGGCATTGTGCCTGACGCCGATAATCCCGTGTATCTTCAGTTTGCGGCGCAAATGAGATCCTCCGAAGAACAACGCAAAGCTTTGTTGCGCCAGCGCTCCGAACTTCAGGCTCAGATCGACAAATATCAGAAAGCGCTCATTCAAAATCCTGAAGCGCAGCAAAAGCTGGCATCTCTTACGCGCGACTATGAAAACGCCCAGATTCGATACCGCGAGCTAAAAGCCAAGCAGCTTGTCGCGGACATGAGCGAACAGATGCAGAAGGACCAAAGGGGCGGAAATCTGACGCTTATTAACCCGCCCGAATTGCCAATCAAAACAAGTCCATCGCGTTCGGTGCTTGCCCTGGGCGGTTTGATGGCGTCGATTGTGCTGGGGCTTGCGGCTGTGACCGCCGCGCAGGTTGTTTCGGGGGGACTTGTCGGGCTTCATGTCGTGGAGACGGTCGTTGGCGCTGAACCTCTTGTCGCCATTCCGCACATCCGAACCCGCGAGGAATACGAGCGTTCTTGGCGTGCGCGCCTGAAACGGCAGGAAATACTGCTGGCGAAAAGATTTGCGCCATATTGCGAGCGCATTCGCAAACGCATCGAAGAATTGGTCAAAAAGCGCAGCCGGAGAAGAGCATAATGGACAGGCTTGAAAAAGCGCTGGAAAAACCATGCGCGGCGGAGAATGCCGAAACGCACCTCGAGCGGCATCGCATTGTCGCGCACAAGACCCGCTGTCCCGAAGCCGATGTTTATCGGCAGCTTCGGGCCAAGGTGCTCCAGATCATGAACGCTTCCGGGTTCAAAGCGCTCGCGATTACAAGCCCGCATTACGGCGACGGCAAGACGACGGTCGCGTTGAATCTCGGCATCAGCATCGCGCTCGATCTCAAGCAATCCGTTTTGCTTGTGGATCTCGATTTAAGGAAGCCGAGCGTTCACGAGTATCTGAACTTGCGTCCGCAGGCTGGGCTTACCGATCATCTCCTCAAAGACGTTCCGTTGAAAGATTGTCTTACCCGGCCATCGTTCGAGCGCCTTAACGTGCTTCCCGCAGGCTTGCCGCTTGAAAGTTCGTCCGAGCTTTTGAGTTCGCCAAAGATGATCTCTCTGGCGCGTGAAGTCAAAACGCGGTATCCCGACCGCATCGTCATCTATGACATGCCCCCAGTGCTTGCACAGGACGACCCAATCGCCTTTCTTCCCCAGATTGACGCTGTTCTGGTTATCGTTCGCGAAGGCATGACGAAGGCCGAGGATCTGAAGCGCTGCCTCGAGTCTCTAAAAGGAGCGAACGTTATTGGGACCGTGCTCAACAACTGCTTTTAAAGGGTGCGGAGCGACGATTTTTTGAAAAATTTTTTGTTCCAACCCTTGTCAACAAAAATAGTTGCATTCCGCGCGTAAAAGAAGCCCTCAAGAGACGAAAGCCAACCCGATGTAATTTAATGGCTTTCGACCTCCAAAACATGGGTAATTTCGTTTAACCATAGAAACCGGATTTTTCTTTTACTTTCAATCTATCGGCGCGATTTAGTCATCCTTTAATGCTATTAAGCGAAAATATGATAAGATTTACTAAATAATTTTTTGAGGGCTTTTCCATGGCCGACGTTTCTAAAGAAGACATGACAAAGCATCTGGGCGCTTCTCTTAATTTGCCCGGAAAGGCCGGAGAGCTTGGTGTGAAGCTGGACATTGTTGAGGATATGACATTCAACAGCCCCACCGAAGGCGCGAAAGTTGAGGTCAACAAAGCCAGCCTTGAAAAGGCTTATGAGAAAATTGGCGAGACGATGCCCGGTAAGGAAAAAGGCGGACCGGATCATAAGGGCAAGGAAGAAATAAAACAGAATTTAAAAACAGCATCTCCTACTTCGTTCTCTACACCGAAACAGACAGCTAAACCGGGCGTGAATCCGACGATAATGCGACGCCCCGCTTCGCAGAAAGAGTTGGCGTGGAAAGCCAAAATCAAGCGGATGCTTGATGAAATCGCCAAAGCAAAGTTCAAGAAGAAGCCCGTTCATGCGGCATATCTTCCGAATGACAAAAAGAGAGTTATAATGGAAAGGAACCTGCAAATGGGCAACAAGGTGTCGGCTTTTGGCGATATGAAGGACCCCAACACCTTGCAGCAAACCGCGAAGAATGCCGGATATAACAAGAAAGAGTGGGAACGTTGGGGGCGTTATTGCGAAGGAGTGGAACTAGAGCTAACAATGAAGCCTAAGGCGTAAGAAGATAGCTCAGAATGGCATTCAATTTCTCAAGCCCTGCGCGGGTCGCCTGCAGGGCTTTTTCGTTGCGTTCGAGAAGGCCTTCGGAGCAAAGGCGGGCGATTTTTGACGATGACAGGAAGGAAGCGCTATCTCCGACTTCGCGGGGATGATGATGGAGAAACAAAGCGTTCTCTTCCACCAAAGGAAAATTGAACTTCGTCTTCCATGCCCTAAGATCGATGCCTTCCGTCAGGCGAAGCCCCATCAGGACGGCTTCGCGCATCGCTGTAGAAAGGTCGAGGATTTCGTCAAGTTGCTCCCCGCGTTCGGCCTTTGCGACCTGTCTGAGCCATGCATCCGGGGCGCGGCGGTTTTCCACGGCATGGCGGTCCTTGCCGATACGGTATCTTCCATGCGCGCCGGGACCGATGCCGATGTAATCCTCATAACGCCAATAAGCGAGATTATGGCGGCATTCCTGACCGGGCCTCGCATGGTTTGAGATTTCATAGGCGGGAAATCCGGCTGCTTCAGTCCTCTCTTGCGTGACTTCGAACATCTCGGCGGCTGTTTCATCGGAGCAGGAGAGCGACTCCCCTTTTTTCATTCGAACTGCGAATTGCGTGTGAGGTTCTATTGTCAATTGGTAGAGCGAGATGTGGCCTTCTCCCATAGACAAAGCTTCGGCCAGTTCACGTTTCCAGGCATCGAGCGTTTGGCCTCTATAGCTGTAGATCAAGTCGAAAGAGGTTCTCTCAAAATACTTTTGCGCGAGCGCCAGGGCGGCTTTGGCTTCGGCTGCGCCGTGAGCCCGGCCAAAAAACTTTAAGGCATCGTCATTCAGCGATTGGATTCCGAGCGAAAGGCGGTTGACTCCCGCAGACCGGAAAGCGCTGAATTTGTCCGCCTCGACGGAGGAGGGGTTGGCTTCCATCGTGATTTCCACGTCTGGCGCGACCGACCACAGGCGAGCGATATCATCGAGAACCGAAGAAACAGTATGCGGTTCCATAAGCGAAGGCGTGCCGCCGCCGAAGAAAACGGAAGTTATGGGAGTGGGGGCAAGCCTGCTTGCGTAGAACTCAAGTTCTTTGCGGTATGCGGCGCGCCATTTTTCCTGATCTGCCATGTCGCCGACATGGGAGTTGAAGTCGCAATAGGGGCATTTTGAGATGCAGAAAGGCCAATGGATATAAATCGCTAGCATTTCTTATGCTTCTGGCCTCGGCGAACCGGCGTCTTAGTCATCGAGCTTCGCATGAAGAAGCCGCTCGGCATAGCGAGCGAGAATGTCGGCCTCGAGATTAACCGCATCGCCGACCGAAAGCTTGCCAAGCGTCGTCACACTTTGGGTATGAGGAATAATGTTGACTTTAAAGAGCGCGTGATCGACTCCGTTAACTGTCAAAGAGACGCCATCTATGGCGACCGAGCCTTTCGGGGCCAGAAAGCGCGACAACTCATGCGGAGCATCGAACTGGAAGCTGATGCTGTCGCCGATTTTTTTCTTTGCCGCGACGAAGGCCACCCCGTCAACGTGGCCTGTGACCATATGGCCGCCAAGATCGTCCCCGAGGCGTAAAGGCGGCTCAAGGTTGATGACGGTGTCTGGCTGCCAGTTCATGATCGTTGTCTTGCTCAGCGTTTCGGCAGAGCATTGAACCGTAAACGTGTTGTATGTTTTGGCAATAATAGTGAGACAAACACCCGAGCACGCTATTGACGCGCCGACTGGCATGTTAAGCAGCGACAGCTTGCTGGCTTTGATTTTTAACGTCCAATCGCCGTTTTTGGTGACCTCGACGACCGTTCCGGTATCCTGAACAATCCCTGTAAACATTAAGAACCTGTCTCTGAAGGAGAGATAAAGATTCTTAATTATACCTTTTCTTTCTTGAGCGTGTCGACGAATTCTTCGAAATCGCCCGGGGAGTGAAAGTCCTTATACACGGACGCATACCGGACATAGGCGACATGATCCAGCTTGCGCAGCGCTTCCATGACGTGTTCCCCAATATCCGAGGCGCTGATTTCGCCTTCGCCAAGTGATTCGAGTTGCCGGACGACGGCGTTGATGGCCTGTTCGATGCGTTCGTCGTCGACAGGGCGCTTGCGCAACGCGACTTTCATTGAGCGCAGAAGCTTCTCGCGATCAAAAAGCTCTTTATTGCCATTACGCTTAACCACCATCATTTCACGGAGTTGGACGCGCTCGAAAGTCGTGAAGCGTGCATCGCACTTAACGCAGAACCGGCGCCGTCTTATCGCGGCATTATCCTCGGTCGGACGACTGTCTTTGACCTGCGTATCGTCAGCACCGCAAAAGGGGCACCGCATGATGAGTCCTGTGGCCTGGAATTTTGTTACGCACTGGAAACTATAAACTTGAAGCGGGCATTTATCAACCCGTATTAATATTTTAACTATTTTAAGAAGCTGCTTGGAAAAATCTCGCTCTAAGCGCTCTTCCGATTCAGAATATCCTTAACATCCTGAATTCTCACAGCACCTGTCGTATGTAGCGCTACAGCATAAACGAGTCCGCTGATCCCGATCAAAACTCCCAGCGCCGAAACCTTCTGCATCAGGTTCGCGAACGCCATCGCATCCCATCCCTTCACGAGAGCCCAGCAAACGCCCGCCATGACCGCAGCGCTCAGAAGGATTTTAAGCATGCTCTTCGGGAGATCCGCCGTTCCGATAGGAAAGTTTCTCTTTTTCAAATGATGGTAATGCAGCCCCGCGTTAAGGTTCACCGCAATGCTGTTGGCGAGCGCAATCCCGATGTGCTGCAGCGGAAGCAGCAGCGCTGCCGAAAGCAGGACGTTGACCCCCATGGACACGACAGCGGCCTTGACGGGCGTTTTGGTATCGTGCCGCGCGAAGAAGTCCGCCGCGAATACCTTCACAAGCAGAAATCCCGGAATGCCAAGCGCATAAGCCTGCAATGCCTCGACCGTTGCCGCAGTGTCTTCCGCCTTGAATGCTCCATGCTGAAACAGCGTTTCGATGATTGGCTTCGCCGCGACAATCAGCCCGATCATCGCAGGCAGCCCGAGCAAAAAACAGAACTCGATAGCCCTCGTGTTGTAATGCCGAATTTTGTCGTCGTCTCCTTGCTCCACATACCGTGAGAGCAGGGGCAAAAGCGTCGTCGCCACCGCGATCCCGACAACGCCCAACGGCAACTGGTTAAGCCTGTCCGCATAAAACAGATAGGACACAGCTCCGGTTGGCAGCGTTGAAGCCAGAATGGTTGAAATCAGCAGGTTTATCTGCGCCGCCCCAGCGCCCACCGCTCCCGGTCCGATGCGCCGAAAAAGCTTTGCGCTGGCCTCGCCGAGGCTCGGCTTCAAAAGCGGTATTGACGCTCGCGCTCTCGCGCAGCTGACTGCTAACCAAAGGCACTGCACGACGCCTGAAATCGTCACCGCCCAAGCCAGCGTGTACCCCACATGCCATTCAAACAGGTGCGCCGCGAATAGTCCGAGAATCAGGACAATGTTGAATGCAATCGGGGCCGCCGCTCCGGGGCCAAACCTTCCACGTGCATTTAGCACCCCCGTCTGCAAAGCCGTCACCGAGATAAGCGCCAGGTAAGGGAACGTGATGGTACTGAAATCCACGGCAAGCCTGAACTTCTCCGGTTCGTCCTCGAACCCCGGCGCAAGAGCCCGCATCACATAAGGCATGAACATCATCACCAGTACGGAAAAAGGCACCAGTGCGGCCAAGAGAAGCATTAATGCCTGCCCTGCGAACTCCTGAGCGGCCTCATCTCCATGCCGTTCCTGCTCGGAGGTGTAAAGAGGCACAAACGCTGCCGAAAACGCGCCCTCTGCGAACAGGCTGCGAAACAGGTTGGGCAGCCTCTGCGCGACGAAAAAAGCGTCCGCCACCGGCCCTGCGCCTAAAAAGACCGCTGTCAAAGAGTCCCGGATAAATCCGCCGATGCGGCTGACGATCGTAAGGCTGCTGACCGTAAAGAGCGATTTTGCAAATCCAGGATTCATGTCCAGATCAGCCTGTAAATCACGCAAAGCGCCAACGAGAGACAAAGCGCAGGAGCAAATGGAAACTCCTTCTCGTCGCTGATCCGGCTCCATATGAGGTTAAAAAGGATGCCGAACGCTCCTCCCAAAGCAAGAAACGTTGCTGTCGTATGCGGATGCAGCCAAAAGCCCGCGGCCGCGAAAAACTTCACGTCCCCCAATCCCAGCATCTCGCGACCTCGCCATTTGCTGTAAACGAGCGCGAAAAAAAGCCCAAGCAGCAAAAGAAGCGCCGACGAAATCATTCCCATATAGAAATCTTCGCTGCGCGAAAAAATAAACCAAAGTCCGCACGCGCCGAGAAGCGCATTGAGTTCGTCCGGAATGATCCTGAAATGAAAATCGATCAGCGCAATAGCCGGTAAAAGTCCCATTCCGATGCACAAAGGCAGGGCGGGCCAAGACCAGTCCTGAAAATACATTGCAATCATACCGAGCAGAAACCCGGCTATCTCGGCCACAGGCTGTTGCCATAAGCCGGTCTTCAGCCCGCAAGGGCACGCAAGCGCTCTCGTCTCCGGCCTTAAAAGCCACCCAATAAGCGGTGTCGCTTCCTGCCAGGTAAAGGGCCGCGAGCAATAAACGCACAGAGGCATGCGGCTTTCCCCCGGCATCCTGTCTGCCGAGCGTGACCCGAAAGACATGGCGAAACTTGCCGCAATTAGCCCCACGCCTCCCCCGGTCAGCAAATGAAGGAGATTGGCAATAACGTGATGATCTGGACTGTGCATGGGGACGAGATAGATCTCAACTATTATAAAAAGGCCCGTGAAGACAGTCGTCATTCCCGCGAAAGTGGGAATCCATCGCCGTGCATCGCGCGGCAAAAGACTCTTTTCGTCAAGGGCTCAAAGAACCTTCTACAAAAACGTGGATTTCAAAGCAAATTCTTCATAATCTTCGCGCTTACCCCTTGATTCTAGACGGGGATGGGGCGCAAGCGCTGGTCAGCAAGAATTTCCTCCCTTCGGAGTCTGGTGCCGGAGGCTGATTGGGAGGTTAACGGCGCAATCCTGATTTTGGGAAAAGAGAGCAGGAACATGAGCTTGGAAACAGACGACATAGCTATGGATCGCGATGGAGAACCCGCCGATCTCGTCGTCTCGCTTGATGGCTTCGAAGGTCCAATCGATCTTCTGCTTACGCTTGCGCGCGACCAAAAAGTTGACCTTGCAAAGCTCCAAATTCTTCCGCTCGCCGAGCAATATCTTGCTTATATCTCTGAAGTGCACCGTTTGCGCCTTGAAATCGCCGCCGATTATCTGGTCATGGCGGCATATCTCGCATATCTAAAATCGCGTCTGCTTCTTCCGGAACCCGAACGTCCGCAGGACGAAGAAAACCCTGCCGCGATGGCTGAGGCTTTAAAATTTCAACTCTTGCGACTCGAAGCCATGCAAAAAGCGGCAAAGCAAATTCAAGATAGCCCGCAACTTGGCTCCGAAATTTTCGTGCGCGGTATCCCCGAGCCCGTCGAGATCGAGGAAAAGCCGATTTACTTCCTTCCGATACAAGATTTGCTTGTGGCCCTCAGCGCACCTTCGCGTCGAAAGAAGCCCGAAAACTACAGCGTCGTCCGCACGCGCCTTTACGGCCTGGAAGAAAGCGTCTCGCGCCTGCGCCATCTGTTGGGAACAATGCCCGACTGGGGTGTCCTGCAAAACTATCTTCCCGACATCGTCGGAGCCGAAGAAGAGCTTGAAGTCCGCTCGGCTATAGCCTCAACCTTCGCCGCGACGCTTGAGCTTGCGAAAGCGGGCGAGATTGAACTTCGCCAAGACGGAACATACCAGCCGATCTATGTTCGCCGCCGTGAAAAAAAAGAGGACGGCCACGTATGAGTGACCCAAAGCATCCCATGAGAATCTTATGACCAATATGACCCCCGAAATGCGCCTCTTGGAGGCCGTCATCTTTGCAAGTTCCGAGCCTGTGACGCTGGACCTGCTCCAGCGCCAGCTTCCCGAAGGCGTGAACATCCTCGAAATCCTTCAGGACCTGAAAAAACAGTATGAGGGCAGAGGAGTCAACCTTGTCGAAATCGACGGCCAATGGACGTTCCGCACAGCCCCTGACCTCGCGCCCAGCATGAAGATCACGCGCCAGCCGCGCCGCAAACTTCCGCGCGCGGCAGCCGAAGTCTTGGCCATCATTGCCTACCACCAGCCTCTTACGCGCGGTGATATTGAAAGCATCCGCGGCGTCGAAACCAGCAAAGGTACCCTCGACATTCTGCTTGAACTTGGCTGGATCAGGCCGGGCAAGCGCCGTGACACGCCGGGGCGTCCCTTAACGTGGCACACGACTCCTGAATTTTTAAGCCACTTCAATCTGGAATCCCTTAAAGACCTTCCGGGCCTTGACGAGTTGAAAGCCGCAGGGCTATTGGACGCCCGCCCTGTCCTTACCGACCTCCCGCGCGAGCAGAACTCCGCAACGGATGACCCCGTCTCCAACGAGGAAGAAGAATTCGGACAATGGATCAAGGACGAGCCGGAAACGGAAGAAGCGTCACCGGTTTTTCCGCATGAATAACTTCTTGCTGGACAACGTATCGTCGCGGTATTCTTAAACATTCCCGGTTTGGAGGAGAGTTCCATGCGCAGTACTTATACGTATCGTCTTCTTATTGCGCTATGCATCGGAATTTTTTCGATGGCAGGTTCGCCCAGAGCGGGCGCTCAGAATGTTGAAGCGTCAGTCAATACGCAGGATATTGGTGCAGCGGTTTCGGAGAAAAAGCCCGTGTTTTTTTTAGATGTTCGGCAGCCGAATGAATATGCGGAGGGGCATATCGACAATGCGGTTTTGATTCCTCTGGGTGACTTGGAAAGACGTTATGTCGAATTGCCCAAGGATAAGGAAATCGTGGTTTACTGTCATTCTGGCGGGCGGAGCGCGATGGCCGTACAGCTTCTTCGCCAAAAAGGATTCAAGAACCTTGTTAATCTCGAGGGCGGATATTCAGCTTGGGTCAAAAACAACGGCAAGAAATAGACTTCGAAAATCACTTATCCTGCGTTTCTTGAGCCTCGGGCCGAGGCGGAAGATCGTCGGCTACGACTTTTTCGAGCCAGGCTTCGCGCCAGAAGCTACATTGGCCTCTTGTGCAAAAAAGCCGCGTTCGGCAGTTAAGGCCCGTGCAGGCCACGCCTTCAAGGATGACGCTACTTGTCGAGAAGTGCACCATTTTCCCGGTCTTTTCGTCAATGATGCGCTCGACGCGGCGCGCGACCTCGCGAGTGGTTCCGCAGTACTGAACCATATCCGGATCGAAAAGAAGGCCCGCATGGCGGCGTTCTTCGTCGAGCGTCGTTAAGATTTCCGGCCATGTCTTGATGCGGACTTGGTCACCAGCCTTAAGGTCAAGCGCGGTGCCGGGGGCTGTTTTTCCGTTTGATGTTGGGCAATCGCAAAGCCGTTTTTTGAACCTGCCTCTTGTGGCGGTAAGGCTGACCTTTACCGTTTTCAGGAGCGCAAGGACGCCATAGCGCACAAAATCGGCGAACGAGACGTTACCTGTTTTCAGGTCTTTGACATATTGAGACAAGTCCCATGGATTAATCGGTGTCGAAGCCCTTTTAAGTTCAGTCGCCTGACAGCGATAGCAGGCTTCATCGCCGTCGCGAACGCAACAAAGCTTTTCGATCGCTTCGCTTGAGGCCGCATCATCAACTTCCTGTTCGGGCCAGCCTAGGGGATGCGGCCCGTCGACTTTGCGTAGCCAAGCCGTTTTCCAAAAAAAGAGACATCCCGCCTGACAGCCTCCATGATGCAGGCCGTTGCATCGCAGATCGAGGTGGACAGCGTCTTTCATCGCCCGCAGATATTCCCAACCCGTGGAATCGCAGGTTTTGTGAGCCACTTTGAGAATACGAAAACGCTGCCCGCAACAGGGGATCATTTCGGGCATGAAGGGCATGGATTCCAGCGAGTCGCGATCATCAAGCCTGCCGAGAATTTCGGCAAGCGAACGCACTTCGACCCAATCTCCCGCGCGCCAGATGCTCTCGGAAGCAGGGAGGCTTTGAATGAGCGAAGCTTTTTCGAGTTTCATTCGTCCGCAAGGGGTTGGCAAAAACGAACAGAAGTTTATCACTATTTATAAGAAATTGATACTGACCGGCAGGTCCGAAATATGCGTCTTTATTTCAGTATATTCCACAGTTTAAGGCTTTTTTGAACGCATGTTTTCGTTCGCCGCCATGCTGTTCGCTTCACAAAGCCCGGAACTGCTTGGCGAGCTTCAAACCCTGGCCTTGATAGTTGGAGAGCCCCTCTTGTCCATAAAGGCGATTGGGCTTGGCGGCCATGCGTTCATACTTAAGCCAGCCGACAAGCTGTCCGTGTTCAAGCTGGAAAGGAACCTCATGCGAGCGGACCTCGAGAACGCCCCTGCTGTTGCCGACTTTACCTGTCGTTGCGTCCCACCCGAAACCGGGATCGAAGAACCCCGCATAATGAACCCTGAATTCTCCCGCTCGTGTATCATAAGGGAGCATTTCAGCCGCATAGTCCGGTGGCACGCCAATACATTCCTCTGTCATAAGGATATAGAACTGGTTGGGATTGAGCGTTAGCGAGCCTTTATCAAAGGCGATCGGCTCCCAAAAATCCAGCGGATTGTAATCGCGCCGCGCGAGATCGATGCGGCTCGCGCCGATTTTTGAGCGCCACCCGATCAACTCGTTCGCAGATCCTGATCCGCGCAGATCGATATGGAAGGGAAGGAGCCCTCTGTTGTCGATGGAGATATGGCTGGCCTTGCCCAAAAGATCCGCAGAGCCGTTGCGGCGGATCACCTGTTCCTCGTTCAACAACCGTGCCCATTCTTCTTCCGCGATCTGTCGGGGAGCCTCTCCGCGAGATCTTCGAAACCTGAGCTGATTCAGGCAAGTTCCAGCTTTGACGGCGACGCTAAAGCTTTGGGGCGCGACTTCGACATAAAGCTGTCCTTTGAAACAATCTCCAACCTCGTCAAATTTTGTCGCGCCGTCCACAAGCAGCCGGGTCAAAATATCGAGCCTTCCTGTTGAGCTCTTGGGGTTTGCCAGCGCCGTATGCTCGGTTCTCAGCTTAATGCATTCCATTAAAGGAATGACGTAAACCTGCCCTTTTTCAAGCCAGGCGCCTTTGCCGTTATTGTTTGTCAGGGAGATCTTGTATTCTTCGAAATTGGGATCAAGCTGCTCCATTTTCTGAAGCACTGCCATGTTCTCGCCGGGTAGAAAGCTGGTAGCGACCGGGTAGGCATAGTTGCCAAGCCTGAGATCTATGCTGGCAGGCTGAATCTGCGCGTCTTCAATTTCCGCCAGCGCCGAGATTTCCCCCGACCGGATCATTTCGCGGATTGTTTGACATGGCAAAATGCCGGTTCCGCGAGAAGACGCGTCGGTTATCGCGATGCTTTCTTCGATGTCTTTCTTCGCGAAGGACTCGGCCATTGAATAAATCCCCGACTAACCTCGATACTACCGAAACGCCGCTTGTTTTCCTGCCGCAACAGAGCGCGCCGAGGCAGATATATATCATGCGAATCCGATCCAGTACGCTTTTTTGGACACCGGGCTTTTCAGCCTTTCTTCGGAGGAGGGGCCAGGCGGATATGTACTTCCTGAAGCCTTTCCGTTGGAACCGTATTGGGCGCTTGCATCAGCAGGTCTTCTGCCTGCTGGTTCAATGGGAAAGCGATAACTTCCCGAATGTTAGGTTCATTCGCCAAAAGCATGATAATGCGGTCGATGCCGAGAGCCATGCCACCGTGCGGAGGGGCTCCGTATTTAAGAGCCGAAAGCATACCGCCAAAGCGGGATTCCAAATCCTCGCGCGCGTAGCCCGCGATCTCGAAGGCTTTATACATGACTTCAGGCAGATGGTTACGAATCGCGCCCGAGCATGCTTCGATGCCGTTGCATACGACGTCGTATTGGTTGGCTTTGACTTCAAGAGGCGGAAGCGTTTCAAGCGCTTCGACGCCACCGGTGGGCATCGAGAATGGGTTGTGGCAGAAGTCAACCTTCTTGCGCTCCTCATCGTACTCGTACATCGGAAAGTCCACGATCCAGCAAAGGCGATAGGCGTTCTTCTCGATAACGTCCATATCCTCGGCGATCTTCGCGCGCGCGGCTCCGGCCATTTTGGGGGCCTTGGTTTTGTCGTCGCAGATAAAGAAGACCGCATCGCCATCTTCACATCCTGTAAGAGTGCGCAGTTCTTTTTGAGCCTCAGCGCCCACAAAACGGGCGATGGGGCCTTTGCCCGCGCACGCCTCGAACGTGATGTAGCCGAGTCCGGGCGCTCCGATCTCCTTGGCCCAGTCGTTGAGCTTGTCGAAGAAGCTGCGCGGGCGCGTGCTGACCTTAGGCGCGCGGATGGCGCGAACCACGCCGCCTTTATCGATAATGCCCCGGAAGGCGCGGAATTCCACGTCCGGGCGCGTGAAAATGCTTGTAACGTCAGTGACAAGAAGCGGATTGCGCAAATCTGGTTTATCGGTGCCGTATTTCAGCATTGCTTCATCGTACGGAATACGCACGAATGGGCGCGACGAGACGATAGGTTTCGTGTCCTTGTTGAAGCCGCCGAATTCCTCGAAGATGCCCTGAATGACCGGCTCCATCGTATTGAACAGGTCCTCTTGCGTCGCATAGCTCATTTCCATGTCGAGCTGATAGAACTCGCCCGCGCTGCGGTCGGCGCGCGCGTCTTCGTCGCGGAAGCAGGGCGCGATCTGAAAATACTTGTCGTAACCTGCAATCATAAGAAGCTGCTTAAACTGCTGCGGGGCTTGGGGCAGGGCATAGAACTTGCCGGGATGCAGGCGGCTCGGGACCAGAAAGTCGCGCGCGCCTTCGGGGCTGGAAGACGTGAGAATCGGCGTCTGGTATTCCCGGAATCCGGCATCCCACATGCGGCGGCGCATCGATGAGATGATATCCGAACGCAAAGCGATGTTGCGCTGCATCTGCTCACGGCGGAGGTCGAGGAATCGGTATTGCAGACGCGTAGCTTCGCCGGTTTCAGTGTCGTGCTCGGCATTGACCTGAAGGGGCAGGGGAGCCGCCGCGCTTTGGACCAGGAATTCGGAAATATCGACTTCGATTTCGCCGGTCGGGAGTTTTTCGTTACGCGTGTCCGCCGGGCGCTGGACAATTTTGCCCGTGATCGTGACGACGCTTTCGTTTTTGACGGCTTCCACCGCCGGAAGCAGGGGGCTTGAGCGGTCGATGACGCATTGGGTCATGCCGTAGTGGTCGCGAAGATCGATAAACAGAAGGCTGCCGTGGTCGCGCTTGCGATGTACCCAGCCCGAGAGGCGAACGATTTGATCTTTGTTGGCAAGGCGGAGTTCTCCGCAAGTGTGGGTGCGATAGGGGTGCATTTTCAATAAGTTTTCGTTGAGGGTTTCCAATTCAAAGGCGAAACATTAGTAAGTTATGGAATTGGCGTCAATTTTTGATTTTTATATAGGCGAAAGAGGGGGCGCAAAGTAAAGCCCCTCCCAAAAATGGGAGAGGCTTTAGGACACCGCGTGGCTGCTTTTAGTAGCCGTAGTATGTCGTCGTATAGCTTTGGGCCGGATAAACGACAGTCCTTTGTACAACAGGTGCCTGCTGCGCATAGACGACAGGAGCCGGCGCGACGTAAACCGGCGCTGGCGGGGGCGGAGGCGCTTCATTAAACGACGATGCGAGAATTGCGGCTCCGGTAACTCCAGCAAGCACGCCAAACAAAGGCCAGGGGCCAGGGCCATGTCCACGGTGATGATGGCGGTATTCCCCATGGTGGAATCTCGGTCCTCCGAAACCGGGCCCTCCATGGCGCCATCCCTCGGCCTGTGCCGAAGCAAAAGGAGCGACAGCAAGGGCTGCGGTAACAAGAGCGACGGCTGCGTATTTTTTCATCCTAGCCTCCATAATTGCACTCGAAGAAACAAGAAGAAGATGTTCCTTCGAAACATGATGAAAGTTAGAATTCCTTTGTGGTTAAATTGGGCTTCGATTGAGGCAAAGTTGGTCAATTTTTGAGGCCAACCGTCATACTCGGGATAGGTTCCGCATAAACCTGTTGCAGTTCGAGAATGGAATTGCGATTAGAGCCAGCCTTGGCCCGGCATCAAGGTGTATCTGCCTGCCTTCGCACCTCATATAATGCCACAGCGGCTGCATTTGAGACATTCAGGCTTCCGATAGGCCCTTGCGTGGGCAGACGCGCCAATTCGTCGCATTTCTGACGAGTCAAGTGCCGCAGCCCTTCGCCCTCAGCGCCGAGCACGAGTACCGTTCGACCCGACAAGTCGAGGTCGCTGAGACTCTTTTTACCTTCTTCGGCCAATCCAACGCACCAATACCCGGCCTCTCGCAGGTCATCCAGCGCGCGCGACAAATTGACCACGTGAACCATGGGAACGTGTTCCAAGGCTCCGGATGCCGATTTGGCAAGAACGCCGGTGGTGGCGGGCGCATTGCGCTCGGTCATAATCACTGCTCCGGCGCCGAACGCGGCGGCCGAGCGGAGAATCGCGCCTACATTGTGCGGATCGGTGACTTGGTCGAGCATCAGGATCAGCGCAGGAGGAGGATTGGCCGAAATGATCGCATGAAGTCCCGGATCAGTGAGGGGCGTGGTCTCAATGACGATGCCTTGGTGTACGGAGTTGGGCGGAGTTACGCGGTCCATTTCTTCGCGGTTTACTTTTTTGGCATCGGGCCGTTTAAGAAGCTCGTCGCGCGCTTCGGCGATTGTGGATTCAAAGAGTTTCTGCCCCGCCTCTGTCAGCCAGACGCGCGTGATGCGGCGTTGAGGGTTCAAATATGCGGCCCGGGCCGCATGTATGCCCCAAATCAAGACGTTTTCGCCCATTGGCTTATAGGAGGAAGGTTCAATGGACAGCTTTCTTTCGGGTAACTTTTTGGGGCGGCCTTGACCATGAAAATGAGGTTTTCCCTTGGCTTGGGAATTGGGGTAAGATTTTTTACCTTCATCCCGATCGCGCGAAGAGGGCCCCTTAGGCCTAAAGCCGGGATGAGAACGGGTCGAAGAAAAAGATTTATTGTTTTTCATGCCGGAGACTTTAAGGAAGGGATTGACAAAAACAAGCAAAATCCGTTACTTCCCATGCTTCTTCTGTGGACAGGTGGCCGAGTGGTTAATGGCAGCAGACTGTAAATCTGCCCTCTCACGAGTACGTAGGTTCGAATCCTACCCTGTCCACCACGATTCTGCCGTATCGTGTTGGTTATCCAGAACTCTTTATTAGTTGATATTCAGTCTAAAACTGATCGGTCGGGTAAGTCGTAAACGTTTCTCTCCTCGCGAAAGCAATCCGATGAAAATCCTACCCGTAATTCTTTCAGGCGGATCTGGAACAAGGCTTTGGCCTGTGTCGCGGTCCGATTATCCCAAGCAGCTTCAGCGTTTTTTGGGAAAGTTTTCTTTTCTTCAACAAACGGCCCGGCGGTTGAAAGCGACCGAAGAGATTCAGTCACCGCTTGTTATCTGCGCAGAAAATCAACGCTTCCTGGTCGCCGAGCAATTGAGGGAAGCCGGAATAAAGCCTTCCGCGATAGTTCTTGAACCCGTTCCACGCAGCACTGCGCCCGCGCTTGCTGTAGCGGCGCTGCGGGCTAAAAGCCCTGCGGATACGGTCTTGCTCGCAATGCCCGCCGACCACCTCATCCTGGACGAAGACGCTTTTGCCGATGCGGTGAACAAAGCCGTTAGCTTTGCGCTTAAAGGCAGCCTCATGACCTTCGGCATCAAGCCGACGTGCCCGCATACCGGGTTCGGATACATAGAATTGGGGCAGGCTCTTGCCGAAGCCACAGGTGCATTCGCTGCAAAACAGTTTAAAGAGAAACCGGACCTGGCGACCGCTCAAGCCTATGTGGACTCGAACAATTTCCTTTGGAATGCCGGTATTTTCGCGTTCCGGGCAGACATTTATCTGGATGAGCTAGGCCATTATCAGCCCGACATCGTCACCGCCTGCCAAAACGCGCTTGAGCGCGGCAAAGAAGACATGGACTTTTTGCGCCTCGATAAGGAAGCCTTTGGAAAATCTCCCGATATCTCGGTCGATTACGCCGTCATGGAGAAATCGCGGAATGTCGGCGTGCTTCCCGTATCGTTTGCATGGAGCGACGTTGGGGGCTGGTCTGCGCTGTGGGAGATAGGGCAGAAAGATGAGAACGGAAACGTCTCGGAAGGCGATGTTATCCTGAAGGAGACCATGCATAGTTACATCCGCGCCGACCGGCGGCTGGTCGCCGCCATCGGGCTCAAGGACATTGTCGTCGTGGATACGGCGGACGCTCTGCTGGTCGCGGCTAAAGATAAAGCGGACAAGGTCAAGGAAATCGTCGCGCACATCAAAAAGGAAGGCCGCTCGGAATGCAAAGAGCATCTCGAGGTCTGGCGTCCATGGGGCAGCTATCAGCGCCTTAGCCAGGGACCCCGCTTTCAGGTGAAGTTGATTGTTGTGAAGCCGGGCGGCAAGCTGAGCCTGCAAAAGCATCATCACCGCGCGGAACACTGGATCGTCGTGAGCGGCACTGCAAAAGTCCAATGCGGAAACGAGATAAAACTTCTGGCTCCGAACGAGTCCACATACATCCCGTTGGGCGCAATACACCGCCTTGAAAATCCGGGGCTTGTTCCGTTGCATTTGATCGAAGTCCAATCCGGAGATTATCTGGGCGAAGACGACATCGAACGCCTGGAGGACATCTACAGCCGGGCAGGGTAGTCAAATCCTGATCGTTTGTTTGAGCTTCGCAATCTCGTTCCAAGGGGTTTTCCCTCGATTGACACGCGGAACGATGGTTCTGATAGTGTATGGCCGCGCATCCCGGATCCTTCGCAGTTCATCCCAATCCAAAGGCGCCGCCACCGGAGCCCCTTCCTTGGCCCGTGGTGAATAGGGCGAGATAAAACTTGCGCCTTTTCCATTGCGAAGATAGTCCAGATAAATCTTTCCCCCTCGGTCCGCTTTACGCATCGATACGGTGTAAGACCCCGGCGTATCGCGGGCCATGCGCTTGACAAGCAGATGAGAGAACTCCTTCACCGTGTCCCATCCGTATTTCGGCTTTAAAGGGACAGCCACATGCAGCCCTTTGCCCCCTGTCGCCAGCACAAAACTTTCGAGTCCCAAATCCAGCAGCCGATCTCGCACTTCTCTCGCTGCGTCCTTCACCCGTGCGAAGCTGACACTTTCATCGGGGTCCAGATCGAAAACCATCCTGTCCGGGGCGTCGATCGCATCGACCGTCGTTCCCCATGTATGGATTTCCAGCACTGCCATCTGCGCCAGAGCTAAAAGTCCTCGCGCGTCATTGATCATCAGATAGTCGCGATCTTCATTGATGACAATGGGCACCGCCTTGATATCGTCAGACATCCCCAAGGAAGGGTGCCTCTGAAAAATGCAGTTCTTTTCGATCCCATCGGGGCACCGGAGAAGACTGATAGGCCTTCGGGCGACATGCGGCAGCATCGCGTCGGCTATAAAAGCGAAGTACTCAGCCAATTCGATTTTCGTAACACCGACACCGGGATACAAAGCCTTCTCCGGATTCGTGATCGTCACGCCCTCTACAGAGGTTTTCTTCGGCATCGAATATCGTACAGGAACTTCGCTCTCCCTCTCGACTTCCTTGGCGGGCTTGTCCTCGCGCAGGCCGTGAGGCGCGATAAACTCCGGCGGAGGCTCGGCGATGGAAGCATTCTTCTGTCGAATTTGGCTGCGTCGGCGCTGGTATGGAACTGCGTTTATGGCGTTGGGGCGGGGGTCGATGGGGGAAACTTTTCCGCTCGCTTCATGCGATGAATGCGTGGCGCCCATTTTCGCAATTCCTTCCATTCCTCGCCCGCTTGCCGCGCTTTTCTGATATTTTTCAATCGCGGCTGTCCCGCGGCCTCTTTCGGCGAAGCCGTCATCTCCTTTTATCAGCAGCCAGTTTTCTTTTGCCCCGCCGCGTCTCATCCGGACAAGATGCCATTTTCCTTTCAACCGCTTCCCATACAGAGCGAAATCAAGCCGTCCTTTTTCATAGCTTTTATGCGGATCTCCCTCCGGTTCCCAATACCCCGTATCCCAAAGCATCACGGTTCCGCCGCCATACTCTTCTTGCGGAATTATTCCCTCGAACGAGCCATACTCCAGAGGATGATCTTCGACATGTACCGCAAGCCTCTTGTCTTCCGGGTCGAGGCTCGGGCCCTTCGGCACCGCCCAGCTTTTCAGCGCACCATCCATCTCAAGCCGAAAGTCCCAATGCAAATGGCTTGCGGCGTGTTTCTGAACGACATAGGCCAGCACGGCTTCCTTTTTGATTTCCTTCTTTCCCGAAGGTTCCGGAGTCTTCGCAAAGTCGCGCTTTTTTCTATAAGCTTCGAGCTTCCCGGGCATCAGTTGCTCTTTCGCCGTTGTCGTCGCGTTGCCTGAGCCCGAGGCTTGCTTCGCCCTTTCTCGTACTCGAACCCCTTGGCGATGTCTTCGCTTTCGACAGGCCGGCCCTCGGCAGTGGTATCCTTGCGATGAATGCGCTCGCCCGTAGTCCGGTCGATCTCATGCAGCGTCACAGGGCTCGCGCGGCGTGTCGCTGTGTAAAGCTGCACGGGCAAGGTTATCAGCGCAATGCGGATCAACCCGTGCCAGTAAGGATGCCGGGCCATAGTTCAGCCTCGCGTTGATGACACGGAAAAAGCTTCCGGCGCCAGGCCGCCGGAAGCCCTTCCCGGTACGGAGATGCTTAGCGGCTTCCCCTTCCGACCGTTAGCTCATTTTCCACGGAGCGCACGCCATTGACCTTTTTTGCGACGCGAGCGGCTTCGGTTTTCTGGGCTTCAGTATCAACGGTTCCCGTCAGCCGGACAACGCCCTGCGTTGTCTCAACGGAAATGCCGGTGGATTTAAGTTTCGAGTCCGCAAGCAAAGCGGCCTTTACCTTGGCGGTAATTGCCGAGTCATCGACATACTGCCCTGTGGATTCCCCCGGGCCGCCTTGAGATCCATCCATTTGCCCTTGACTCGACCCGCCTGTCTGGGCGAACGCGCCTGCGCCGATAAACAGCATAGATAAAGCCGACAAAACGACCCACTTTCTTATCGATAAGTGCTTACGCATGATGGCCTCCATGTTTTGGAATAGGGAAATAATAAAGAGTATCGTTTATCAGTGTGGCGTATCTGTGGAATTGCCGGTCAGATAATCCCCAAGGTCGGGGAATGACATTACGAAGGCAAGAAGCCCAGTCTTTTTATATGTCCGCGAATAAGAAATCCGTATGCGATACTGTAGCCTTCGATAAAAAAGGCGAAAAGAAGAACATGCAAAATCCTGCGCTAACTATCTCATGTTTGTGCGATTGCCGAAGCAGAGGTTAAAAGAAAAGGAGATGCCTGCTTCCGCAGGCCAATCCCCAAATCTTTGGCGCCATAAAGATGGATGCGCTATATAGAGCTCAAGAACCAAAGCCAAGTTTGGCAGGTTTGGCAAGAAGTTCGGAAAGTTTGCCTCTTAGCGCAGGGCTTTCAACGCCACTTCCGGTCACGAACACGCGTGCAGCATTATTGTCTACGCTGGGGGTGACCTTAAAGCTACCGTTCGTCAGATCGCTCAAATTTTCAAATGCAAACTCCATCTTGCGGACAAACAAGTTATTGGCAGCTTGCTTAGCCGACTTTTTGACTTCTCCCTTAAAACCAACAACATAGCAAGGCACCACACGAGCGCATTTATTATTTGCACCATCTTTGACAACGACATTAGCTTTGCTGTCAGTGACAGTAACACGACCAAGGGAGATATTTGAATCAAGATATTCTTCTAGCGCTTTTGCATAAATTCTAAAAGACTTTGACATGGCGTAAAATATTTGAGGTTTTCTCTTGTTCCGCCCTGTTGACGATCCGTATGATTCAAAAATGATAAGGGGCCGCTTTTGCAGGCGGAGCGCTGTCTTTACAGAACAATTTTTCAACAATACCAACCGTCATCCCCGCGCAGGCGGGGATCCCATTTTCTTTTTTCCTTTGATGGAAATTATTGCGAATGACTATAGAAGATCACTTTTTCATTGATGCCGATGCCGCCGCCTCGGCCTTGGCCACCGAGACAACCGCCGCGTCTTTGTTTTCAAGATATGGCTTGAAAACTTCGCGCAAATCAGCGCCGATTAACTGGGGATCGCGCGTCTTCTGATCGATCAGCACCGAAATCGCCTCGCTGTACGCGATCGGTTGTTCGCCGCGATAAAGCGCGTTCGCGACGTGCATGGAGGTATGCCCCACCTTCGTGATGCAGGTCCCGATTTTGAGTCGAGCGGGGATATGCAATTCGTGAATGAACGAAATGCATGTCCTGACCAGAACGAAAATTTTCGGACTCCACGGCCATCCTGGCGTGATAAGGCTGAAAAGCCGCGCGCGCGCGTTCTCGAAATACATGCCCATCGAGTTGTTGTTGACATGTCCCAGCGCGTCAAGATCGCAGAAGCGCACGTGATCGTTGGTCCAGAGCTTGAAACGAGCCGGATTATAAAGCTTGCTGTCATCCATGATTAAGGTATCCAAAACAAAGAATGCCTTATATTACCTCTTATTGGCCCCGCAATACAAATGCGCCAGAAAACGCGCGGTTTGCTTGAGTAATTGGTGAATTCATGTAACAATGATGGCCTGCCTGAACGTCAAAGGAGTCTTCCATGAAAGCCCGCTATTGGATCATCGGTATCCTTGTGCTGTTGGCGCTGTTTATTGTGAGCGGCATCAACGTCATCCCGTCTCTTGATGAAAAGGTGAATGCCTCATGGTCGCAGGTTCAAAACCAGTACCAGCGTCGCATGGATCTGATTCCGAACCTTGTCGAGACCGTCAAAGGCTATGCGAATTTCGAGCAAAAGACTCTGACCGATGTTATTCAGGCGCGCGCGAATGCCACCAAGATAACTCTGACCCCCGAAATGTTGAGCGATCCCCAAGCCGTCAAGCGCTTTGAGGACGCCCAAGGCACGCTGTCCGGCGCTTTGTCCCGCCTGATGGTCGTCGCCGAGCGTTACCCCGATCTGAAGGCCAACCAGAACTTCCTTGCGCTTCAATCGCAGCTCGAAGGCACTGAAAACCGCATCTCCATCGCTCGCAAGGATTACATAGCGACCGTTCAGGAATATAACACAACAGTCCGCACGTTCCCCGGTCGCATCTGGGCATGGATCTACGGCGCGACGCCCAAGCAGACCTTCACTGCCGCCGAAGGCGCTGAACGTCCGCCAGCCGTGAAGTTCTAGAGTTATGATGTCGAAGAAAAAGAAAAATGAGATGTCCGCCCTTGCGGGCATGACGGTTCTTATTATTGATAAAATTTTCCAACAAGCACCGTCATTTCCGCGCAGGCGGGGATCCCATTTGGTTTTCTTCGCGGTAAAACCGAGTTTTTCAGCAAACGGCTAGACTGCATGCGATTTCAGGCGCTAAATCAAACCGCACATAACCCCCGTCATTCGGGCAAGCTTGCTATCGTCGTCCTCTGCGTTTTTTTCTTTTGCCAAACCGCAGCGGCGCTAACGTTTCCGCGGCTAACGGGCCGGGTCGTTGACGACGCGCATATCCTTTCGCCGCAAACCATCCAGTCGTTGGATAAAAAGCTTGAAGACTATGAACGTGGAACCGGTAACCAGGTCGTTGTCGCGACAATACCGTCCTTGCAAGGCACCGACATCGAAGACTACGGCTACCAGCTTGGCCGCACGTGGCAAATCGGCCAGAAGGGCAAGGACAACGGCGCGCTGCTGATCGTTGCGCCGAACGAACGAAAGGTACGCATCGAAGTCGGCTACGGGCTTGAACCCTTGCTTACCGACGCCGTGTCTTCGACGATCATCCAAGGCATCATCATCCCCGCCTTTCGCCAGAATGATATGGAGAAGGGCGTTATAAATGGAACCGATGCAGTCCTTTCAGTCCTTGGCGGCAAAGGCATCCCCGGAGGCCTTATTGCCCAGCCCTCCGTTTCGGACACGGTATTGCTGTTGCTTCTGTTTCTGGCTTTCATGATTTTCGCGTCGAGACATCCATTTCTTGCGGCGTGGATGCTCTCTAGCAGTTCATTCAGGATCGGAGGCCGCCACACGGGCGATGACGGCTTCGGGGGCTTCAGTGGCGGTGGCGGCAGCTTTGGCGGAGGAGGCGCATCCGGTTCATGGTGAAACGTTTAACAAAAGAGGACGGTCAGGCCATTCAAAATGCCGTCAAGGAAGCCGAACGCCAAACATCGGCTGAAATCGTCGTTGTCCTCGCCCCCGCAAGCGACCCGTATGACGATTATATCCTTCTCTTTGGCCTTATCGCCGGATCGATAGCCGCCATTGCGTTCTGGATTGCCAAGTGGATCATGACGATTACGGGCTTTGTCGCAATCCAGTTTTGCGTCCTTGCGTTTATCTGGCTCGGCGCATGGTTAAGGACAGGCTTCCTGCGTTTTGTTCCGCCCCGCATTCAACGCCATCGCGCCGCTAACCGCGCGGCTGCGGAATTCGCCGACATAAGCCGCCGCCTGAAACCCGCGACTCCGCTTGTCGTGTTCTACGTTTCATTGGCCGAGCATTACATCCACATCGTCACAAATTCGGTCGTGCGCGAGAAAATCCCGGATTCCTCATGGACCGACATTCTTGAAACATTCAAGTCCTCAATGAAAAAATCCACAGTGCGCGCCGAATGTATCGCCGCCATTAATGCGATAGCCTCTCGCGTATCTCCGCTTTTCCCCGAAAAACCCGAAGGAGACGCGTTAACAGGCCTGATCGAGCTTTAATAAGTTCTAAGCCCCTTTTCAAAAGCAAATGGAATACCTATCTTTCGAAGCATGAAACGCACCCTGTCTTCCCTCTGCTTGATTTTGGCGCTTATGTTTGGCGCGAGCGATGGCCGCGCCCAGACAGTTCCTCAATCCAAGGCGCAAATCGCGTTAAGCTTTGCCCCGCTGGTTAAGCAAATCACCCCCGCTGTTGTTAACATCTACACGCAAAAAGCGGTAAAGCAGCGCATATCCCCGTTCTTTAACGACCCGTTGTTTAGAGAATTCTTCGGTAACGCCATGCCACAGGGCATGACCCGCGAGCGTATGGAACATTCGCTGGGCTCCGGCGTCATGATCCGCTCGGACGGTCTCATCGTGACAAGCCGCCATGTTGTGGCGGACGCCGATCAAATTCGCGCGGTCCTTTCCGACCGCCGCGAGTTCGATGCGCACATCGTCATGCAAGACGAACGTTCCGACCTCGCCGTCCTGCGCCTCGAGTCCAAAGGAGAGACTTTTCCCTATGTCGAACTGCGCGATTCTGACGAAGCGCAAGTCGGCGACCTTGTGCTGGCCATAGGCAACCCCTTCGGCGTGGGCCAGACCGTGACAATGGGAATTATTTCAGCGCTACAGCATAAATCCATAGGTTCGGGAGACTTGGGCTATTTCATTCAAACGGATGCCGCGATCAACCCCGGCAATTCCGGCGGAGCGTTGATTACCATGGACGGCAAGCTCATCGGCATCAACGCGGCGATTTATTCGCGCGACGGCGGCAACATGGGCATAGGATTCGCGGTTCCGTCCAATATGGTCAAAATCCTGATCGGAGCCGTGTCCCAAGGCAAAACAAAGATCACACACCCATGGACCGGCATCGAAGGGCAGGAGGTCTCTCAGGACATCGCTCTTTCTCTGGGGCTTTCGCAGCCCATGGGGTATCTTGTGAAAAGCCTTCATCCCGCCAGCCCTGCGTCCAAAGCGGGCCTGAAGCCGGGCGACGTCATTCTCTCGGTTAACGGCCACAATATTGAGGACCCCGAAGCCTTCCGTTACCGGACCACAGCTTTGCCTGTTGGAACTGAAGCCGAGATGGGCATCCTTCGTAAAGGGCAAAAATCGGCAATTAATGTTCCGATGATAGCGCCTCCCGAAACCCCGCCGCGCAACGAGACGCTAGTCGCGGGCCGGAATCCCGCCACAGGTGCGAAAATCGCCAATCTGTCTCCTGCGGTTTCCGAGGAACTCAGTCTTCAAGGCGTGCAGAAAGGCGTCGTTGTCACAAGCGTGAAGCCCGGAAGCATCGCTGCGCGCGTGGGCCTTGCCGCCGGAGACATCATCCGCGAGGTCAACGGCCAAAAGATTACCGATGTCGATATGGCGTTAAATGCGCTTGCCAACCAAGTAAATGGGGGCTGGCGTATGAAAATCCGGCGAGGCGGCAACGATGTTACCCTCATGCTTGGAGGCTAACCTATTGATAATACACATGTTTATTTTGGGGAAATGTCCGTCGAACTTTTTTAGAAATATCCCTTGACTCTAAATACTCCCTGTGCTATTGACAATCCACGGCGCACTCTGTCCGCTCGCTTGAAAAAATGGGGATCTGCGCGATTATCTTTTCCCCTCCCCTCGTGGGAGGGGTTAGGGGAGGGGGAGTTCCGCAATAACCGCCCTCGATTTTTTAGTAACGCCATCTCCCAAATAATCCCCGTCATGCCCGCGAAGGCGGGCATCCCATTTGTTTTTTTCTCCTATACCGCAAACATAAACCGTAGCTCAGGGCTAGATAATCCCTGAACTTTCGGCGGTCCCAAACGGACCGCCTTTTTATTTCCGTTTTGAAAGGAACTAACCAATGTCGCTTAAAGACACATGGACTTCCGCATGGGAAGCCGCTCCTGCCGCTATTGCAAGCGGAGCCTCTCTTTCGCCTGTCCTTAATCTCGGAGGACTGCGCCTGTTCGCGATCGTTATGCCGTCCGGTTGGACGGCGGCCAACCTGACGTTTCAAATGTCTCCCGACGGGGGTGCGACTTGGGCTAACATCAAAGACCAGAATGGCGTTGAAATCACGGCAATGGCTTCTGCCTTGGACTGCCTAATTCTCGATCCAAAAGTTTTCGCTCCCATACAATATCTGAGATTGCGTTCCGGAACAGCCGCCTCTCCCGTTGTTCAAACTGCGGCGCGCACGCTCTCCATGATTCTTCGCGCGGTGTAATATGCCTGGAAATCGTTTTTTTACGCTTTTGGCGAACGACTGCCCCGCCTTGCAGTATGTCTTCACTGCAGAAGCGTTTCCGAACGGATTGACATTCTCCCGGTCATCGTATGCGACAATGTTCGACAGCGCGGGCCAGCTCGTGTGGGCTCCAGAGAACCTGTTTTATCCATCTACCATAGACGCCAGCGGAACGGGACTTACTAAAAACAACCTCGTTTTAGGAAGCTCCATGACATCGCCATCAGGCGCGGTCTTGCGGATGGTCTCCGATGGGACTGCGTCGGGCTCACACTATTTCTATATGGTGGACGGGCACGAAGTCCCTTTTAAGGGCGGCGCTCCGTATACGTTGTCGGCAGAAATACGCGCCGACACGGCTCGCGTCATCCAGTTAAGCCTTCCGGCAGGACGGTTCGGAACCAATGCCTACGTGAACTTTGACGTAACGACAGGCCAATATGTTTCCGGATCTAGCGTAACCTCCGCAGGAATCATTCCTCTTGGGAGCGGTGTCTACAGGTGTTGGCTTTCGGCTCCCGCCACGTCGACCGGCGTCGTTGCCGCCGCCGCCATCATCCTTGTGAACAATAACATAAACTCCAGCCGTCTTCCCGGCTATGCCGGAACCGGCTCCGGTTTGTATATCGGTGCGATCCAAACGAATCCCGGCGCGTTGCAGGAGTATCACGCGACGACGACTGCCCCGTTCTATGGGCCTCGGCTTGACTATGATCCTGCGACCTTGCAGCCGCGAGGTTTGCTTATTGAGGAAAGCCGGACGAACATTCTTCTAAACAGCTCGTCGCTCGCGACCCAGTCCGTAACCGTTTCTGCCATTCCCTACACGCTTTCATTTTATGGAACGGGCTCGGTGACTCTGTCGGAAACATCTACGGGAATAATCAACAGTTCAGGAGCTTTTCCGACACGAACGACTTACACGTTTACGCCTTCGGCAGGGACATTGACGCTCACGGTAAGCGGTTCTGTGCAATACGCGCAGCTTGAAGCGGGAAATTTTGCGACCTCATACATCCCGACGTATGCCTCCACCGCGGCACGCGCTGTTGAAAATCTCTATACGACTAACTTGCCATGGTTCAATCCGCTGGAGGGAACGTTCGTGTCGAGCGTCACGCAGCGTGGTTCGCCCTCCGGTTCGATCCCCGCGTCCCGGACAGTATGTTTTTCAGATGGAACTTCCAATAATTCCATAGAACACGCGTTCCTGCCCTCAGGCGCGCATTCCGCCGCGATTGCGGCGGGAGGGACAATAAGCTTATCGTCTTCCTCCATAGCAGCGCCAGTTCTCGGTCCCACTGTGAAACAGGGCACTGCCTATAAGACCGGGCAAAATAAAACGGCGATGAACGGCATCCTTGATGGCGGCGGATATCTTTCCTCGTCATCCATCCCATCGGGGATAAACCGCCTCAATCTGGCGAACAGCGCGGATGGACTCAGCCCGTTAAGCGGATGGATCAAGTCCTTCAAATACTGGAACCGCGCCTTTTCGGCTGCCGAATTGCAAAAAGAGACAACCTGATGTCCAAGCCCCTTAATAGGTCAGCTCTTGCCCGCGGGTTTGAATCGTTAGCCGGTTCGCCGCAGCCTTGCTTTCGCGGACCTCGCCGATGACTTTCGCTTCGACTCCATGCCGCCTTGCGATGGCGACGATCCCGTTGACGGCAGCTTCGGATGCGTAAATCTCGTACCGTTGACCCATATTGAACACCTTGCACGCTTCTGAAAGCGTAATGTTCCCGGTGTCCAGCATCGCCTCAAACAGCGGCGGAGCGTCGAACAAATCCGTCTTGTAGTAATGAAGCCCGCTTCCGAAATGCAAAGACTTCGTAAGCCCGCCGCCCGAGCAATGAATGACGCCCGATATATCCTCGCGGTACTTGGCATAAACGTCCTTCATCACGGGCAAGTACGTCCGCGTGGGCGAAAGCAGCGCATCGCCCACCGAAACGCTCGAACCGGGCAGGGGATCGTCCAGGCCATACTTTCCTTGGTAGATTAAATCATCCGACAATGTGGAAGAAAAACTCTCGGGATATTTAGTGGCATAGTCATGTTTCAGCATAAGATGCCGCGCACGCGTGATGCCGTTCGATCCGATGCCCGAGTTGTAAGCGTTCTCGTAGGTTGCTTGCCCAAAGGAGGCGAGGCCGATTATTACATTCCCCGGTTTAATAGCCGAAGCGTCGATCGCTTCGCTTCGGGGCAACCGCGCAAACACCGTGGAGTCCACAATGATGGTCGCGACAAGATCACCGACGTCCGCAGTCTCGCCGCCCGCCATGGCGACGCCAATGTCATAGCCCTTAAGCATGTCGAAGACGGCTTGATAGCCTTCGACGATTTGACCCAGCGCGTCCTTTCCCACCCGGTGCGCGTTTCGCCCGATGGTATTCGAGAAGACGAAATTATCGACGGCTCCGACGCACGCCATGTCGTCGAGGTTCATTACAGCGGAATCCTGAGCAATTCCGCGAAACGCCGAAGCGTCGCCGTGCTCTTTATAGGCCAAATATGCAAGGGTGGATTTGGTTCCCGCGCCGTCCGCATGAATGATCGAGCAATACTTGGGATCGCCTGCAACGTCGTCTATGATTTTGCAGAACGCGCCCGGAAACAGCCCTTTGGACTGGTTTTTGATAGCCTCCCTTACATCCTCTTTCGTGGGAGAAACGCCAAGCTTTTCGTAACCTGTCTCGCTCATGTGCAGACCCAAAATAGGCAAGTATCGACGAACCCAAGGCCTATTTATAGGCATACAAAGCCGCTAATACAAATCCTAACCGCCCAAGCGCGCTTTAGTTGCCAACGACCGACATAAGCGTGATGGCGTCAATGATCTTTTTTGTCGCCATGGACACGAGAAGCACATCGTTGTCCACCATGGCATAGTACATTCCCCGAGGCGGCGGTCCCATTCTCGTCACAAAGTCAGCGGGAAGGTCGCGATGCCTAACAGGAACATATCCCCCGATTTGATAGGTTACGCTGTGCGTAGGTCTTCTGCATCTGTGCTTTTTTGCAAGTCCATAAGGGCAGCGCCGGTCCATGTCCTCGCGCATATACGCCCGAATGCGCTCACGCCGTCCATCATCAAACTGCCGAGCTTCTTCAATGCCGTGTTCAAAGTGAGGATGCGGATCAGGGCCGGGGCCATGTTCTCCGCCATGGCGAGCATATGCGGGGGCGCTTACAACCAAGGCCATCGTAGCGCTTATCAGGATCGTTTTGAGTCGATTCATGGGGAAACCTCGTTGAAAAATGACTCTGCGGACTATAAGGCTTCAAAACGAAAAGTGACAAATGGAAAAGTGATGGCATTTCGATGTCTAAAATAACAACAAAGCAATAAAATTTTGCCGTAATTCGTATTTCGTTAGCCGCGGGCGCTTCGAATGGAAGCGTTCTTTCGCGGGCAATGAAACTCTGTGCAGAGTTTTTATACGCACCTCGGTAATCCTAGAAATGCCAGGCGTTTCAAACGAAGGAGGGACTCATGCCAGGGACTCGATATGAAAGTGAACGGGAAGGCGGACGCGGACGTTATGGCTATAGCGGTCGCGGCGGAGGACGTTGGGGCGAGGAAGAAGAATACGGCAGTTCGAGGCATGGCCGCACGCGTCATGAAAGCATCGAGGAGGAGCGCGAGCATAGAATGCGCGGGCAGGCAGCCCGTTCTGAACGCGCGGCGAGGGCCCCACATGACGAACGTGGCTATGCGGAAGATATGGGGCAGGGAGGGTGGTTCGGCGATCCGGAAGGCCATTCTGAAGCCTCAGGAAGAGGATGGGAAAATCCGGAACATCGCCCAAGCGGCTGGTTTGGCGACCCCGAGGGCCATTCTCGCGCTTCGCGCAAGGGCTGGGGTGAAGAAGTGGAAGAAGAAGGCGACGGACGCTCTCGTAGAGCACGCCCTCATTACGAGGAAGAAGGCGGCTATGGCGGCGGCGGACGGGGTTACGGTTCGAGAAGCCGGCATGATCGCGGAGGCGGTTGGGAGGAAGAGTAGTCTTTGCGGGGATTATTAGCGCGCAGGAGGTGTCGGCGGTGTGCGTAACGCCGTTCGACCTCCGCGTTCTCGTGGAAGACGTCGAAGTCTTCTGCCGCGATTTATGCCGACAGATGCGACCTTGCAGACGACCATCTCGGCATACGTAGATTGTCAGACCTCACCAAATTTTGAGGTTTTGCCTCGTCTAATAACCAAAAAATTTCGTGTTTAAGTGCCTTGCGTGCTGATTTAGCACAGCTTGACGTGACGTGGCGATTTTGCGGTTGCCATTTTTACAATTAATGCGCGAGGCTATACGAATATGCTTTGGAAATGCGATCAAACCTTATGTAAAAAAGAGGTTAAGGTTGGAAAAGGCCAGCACTATACAGACCCGCTTAAGCTTGCTATCAACGAGCCGTATGGCATAAATGTGTTAGAGAAAATGAGCGAAGATTTGCTGAGATACGATTTGATGATCGAAGCCGCATTGCGGGATGTCGTGCGCGAGACGATAGATACGGTTGCGCGCGACGGATTACCGGGCGACCATCATTTTTATATCACGTTTTTGACGAAGTTCCCCGGCGTCAAAGTTCCCGAATATTTACGCAAACAGTATCCCGACGAAATGACAATCGTGCTTCAATATCAGTTTTCAGGTCTGAAGATTGAGGACGATGCAATTCAAGTAATGTTGAGTTTTAACAACATTAAGGAAAGCCTGGTGGTTCCGATAGACTCGATAACGACGTTTGCGGACCCCTCGGTTAACTTCGCGCTTCAGTTCCAAAACGTTGAGGAAACAAGCGAATACCCCGAAAAAGCTGAGGAGGCGCAAATTAAGGGAGAAAAGGCTAAATCTGAGGGTGGGGACAAAGATGATTGTCGAGGCAAGGTAATAAGTCTGGACAAATTCCGCAAAAAATAAGAGAACAGCGGCGCGGTCCCCTTCGTCTAGAGGCCTAGGACACCACCCTCTCACGGTGAGAACACCGGTTCAAATCCGGTAGGGGACGCCAACGATTTCAATGAGTTAGCCGCCGCATCGGGCGGCTTTTTTCGTTTTCTGGGTAACTTTTGGGTAATAAGCCAGGTCGGCGGCGCGGTGCTTTTCCATCCAGCTCAATGCGACGAAAAGCCTTCTTTTGTTCGCGGTACGGATTTTCCGGTGCGTGGTTATAGCGTCGCTTGGATTGTGTTCCATTGTTTTGGTTCGGCTTGAGCCTCTATTTCTCGGCTATAGGCACGCTTGCTGACGAGCGGGAAGGTACCTTTTCCTGCATTGGGTTGGCCTTAGCCTTGATCCTGTCGAACCATCTTTCGGCTTCGGTGCGTTCGACAAGGCTGCGCCTGCCGCGCTTTAGGATGTGGAGCCTTCCGGCTTGAACCTCGCGGTAAAAAGAGGCTTTAGAGATAACGTAGATTCGGCAGAATTCCGAGACGCGATAAGCGACAGGTTCCATGACAACTCCTACTGCATGAGGCAACGAAACGATGCCGACGCAAGGAAGGCAAATTCCTCGGTCAGCACGAACGAAGGGAGTGTCGCGCGGAACGTGAAAATCTCTTATAGCGATTACGTCCGCTCTCATACGATCCTGATAAAAGAGCGCACGACACGCGTCGACAGGAGCCAAAGAACAAATGGATGTTTTGGGGACAATTTTACCAATTCATAGTTGTGTTACCTTTAGTTCTCCGCTTCGAAAAGGGCCGTTAATGGCCCTTTTCTTTGTGGAGGATTGAAAACAGAAATTTTGTTTTAGGCGGCTATCTCTAACCGTCCTCGCGGTTTCTTTTTACATCCCTATCCCGAGTCCCCGCTTTCTGCCGATAGTCCAAGAAATACCGTCGGTGCGCATGATGCCGGAGATTTGCTTGCCAATTTGGTCTTCGAGGACGGGACGCCACGGGACAAGAGTAAATTCGCGGCTTTTTTCGACGAGCGCAAATTTGCCGCTGGCGAGTTCGACGGTTTTGCGTAGCGTGCCGTCTATGGTTTCGCCGGGGAGTGTTTCGGCGAAAGGAAGGCCAAGCTCTTTGGAGAGCTGGCCGCCCATGCGGGACACCTCGCGCCTTCTCAACGTGGAAAACAAATTGGAGCGGTAGATGACATCGTTCTGTTCTTGCTGTGCCAAGCCTTGCTCGATAAGAAAGTTCTGGCGTTGTCTCAGGGCGTCTCGCACCTCATGGCCGAAGTTGGAATCCTGCGTCGGCTCGAAATCGCCGGAGACAAGTTGGCGGTCGAGCCACGTTGCGCCGTGCGCCCCTATCTGCTGTTCAAGGCTTAGGCTTGAAAGCTTCTCTATGATAACAGGCATGCGCTTGGCTTGTAGCCGTTCGTATTCTCTAGCTCGGTCGAGGTGGTCGTGGCTTATGATCCACGTTCCGTCCGGCTCGCGGCTGATGGCATTTGTTGAGCGGTGGATGGCTTCCAAACGCCGGACATGGGTTTCGGCATATTCGTAGGTGGCGCGCTGGTCGTGCTTCAGATGCAAGTCGATGTTGTACCGTCCGCCGTTGGCCGCTGCGACTTCGGCGACAGTCCTGTCCACCTTCCTTGGTTGAAGGCTCTTGGGCGTCACGCGAACAATGCAGCCTTCGGGCGTCGGCTCCGTTGCCGATCCTCGGCCCATGTCAATGTAGAGTGCGCGTCCGTCCGCACTGTCCACAACCAAATAGTGGCGGTCGTTAAGTTCGTCGGACAGGCCCCTTGCTATGACACGCCCGACTATGGGCTTTGTTCCCGGCACGGTCGGGACATAGATGTCGTAATCGGCGGGGCTGCGGGCAATGTTCCGCTCGGTCATTTCCCGGTGCATGGTCTTGATAATGTCGCCACGCTCGCCCATGCGGCGAAGGGTCGGTTCAAGGTCGTCGTCGATGTGCCATTGGCTGGGGCGGCGTTCCTCGGCAAGGCCGAGACGCTCGAGGTGCTTGAGCCTGCCCGCGAGCAAGGTCTGGCGGGCGGCGTCATTAACGAAGAAGGGCGAGATACCTTTCTCATTCTCTTTCATCTTTATAAGTTGCCTGTCGAGACTGGTTAAGCGGTCTGCATCCATCTCGGCATTCAGGCCCATTTCGATTTCCCTGTCCGTGCGCGGGCCGAGGTCGAGACAGACCAACTCGGCGGCTCGTTCCCTTATGCCGTTGCTGATGTAGGACGGCGCAATCTTTAAGCCTTGGCCCATGTCGTCCACGCCTCGAACCATAATGTGCGTATGCGGATGGCCAGTGTTGTAATGATCGACCGCAACCCAGTCGAGACGCGTGCCGAGGTCTTGCTCCATTTGGTGCATCAGACGGCGCGTGAACGATTCAAGGCTTTCGTATTCGCGCCCGTCCTCCGGTGCCACGATAAAGCGGAACTGGTGCCTATCTCCGGCTGAGCGTTCCAAGAAGTCCTTGCCGTTCGGCTGTTCGCGGTCTGGGCCGTAGATCTCGCCATGCTCCCCGTCACGGCTGACTCCTTCGCGCTGTATGTAACGCAAGTGCGCGTGCGCACTGTCCAGCCCCTTCCCGGCTAGCTTCACGATGCGCGCCTTGACAATGACGCGACGCGCCCGATACGAGGCGTAGCGGTCGCGGCTGGCAAGGACGGCGGCCATAGTGCCGCCGCGCCCGGTACGGCTGCCAGTGTAGCGGCTTCTGCTGCCGCGTCTGCCGCCTGCCTGATTGATCGCGGCAAGGACTTGGTGCGCGTAGCGCCTTGAACCTGAGCCACGGTTTCCTATCTTACCAAGGTGGGGTTCGAAAATATCGTCTGTCATAGAGCCTCTTCATGGTTAGAGAAAAATCAACAACTTGGGTGCTTCAATCCTCCGAGCCTCGTAGCTTTTTGAAAAAAGGATGTGCAGGCAATACGTTAGCCGAGGCACGAGGCTAACGATTTATCTTGCCCTACCTCCCTCATTCTTCCCGGGTCCACGTCTCCCAACTGCTCACATGCGGCCGCTTAAGATCACACGCTTCCCAAACAGCAAAAATCCAAGGTTGCCGCGTTGCGCTGCTGAAAGACACAAACCCAACAAAAATTTGGCGAAGCTATTTTGATTGGCGGTCCAAGTTTTTCGTGCGTTGGCCCTTGCCGATGGCACGAAAACGAAGAGAGAATTCGGGCTGAAAATGCCACGAAGTGGCACGCCAAAAGCCGAAGCCGGAAACGCTTTCGAGGCCGAAAGGTCGATAAAAAAGTCTTCCAGCCAGACAAAATTCCGTGCAGTGGCGGCCATGACGGAGGACAAAAGGACAGGGCCGAAAGCCCACCGCTGGACTTCAGGAGACACAGGCATTGGACGGTTTCGACGCTGTCTTTTGTTGTCCAGCCGACGAGAAAAAGGCCGGACAAAACCAAGACTTCGCCCGCGAGCGCGCCCCACAAAGCGCCGTAGCGAGCGGGCGTCCGCGATAAAATTTTACGAGGAAAGCGGGCTGCCGAAGCATGCCGGGACAGGTTTGAAATCATGGTGCTGAACTTCAGGAGACAAAGGTATTTGGCCGTTTCGGCGCTGTCTCTCACTGTCCAGCCCAACGCAAAACGTTCATCTAATCGCGCGGATTTTTTGAGCAACGACACCTTGCCAACGACGAAAAAGAAGGGGGAGTCCGGACAGGAAATGCCGCGAAGCTCTTTCCGAAAACCTGTAGCTGAGCTTGTTTTCCGATGTCGAAAAGCCAATGAAAGAGTCTGCGCGCCGGACAGAATTTCATGCAGCGGCAACATTGCCGGAGGACGAAAGGACGGGGTTAAAAGCCCGCCGCTGGACTTCAGGAGACACAAGCATTGGGCCGTTTCGGCACTGTCTCTCACGGTCCAGCCCGATGCGAAAGGTTCATCTGGCAAAACGGATTTTTTGAGAAACGGCATCTTGATTGAAGCCCCAAAGTGAAATGGGAACGCAGGTTGCACCTCGCGAACGTGCGCCCAAAGCGCTGTGGCAAATTGGCGTTCAACGGAAAAAATTGCGTCTGCCAGTCGTGGAGAAACTGAGAAAAATAGAGAGCCATTCACGTGATTGCCCCTTTCGTCTTCGAATCCGGATTCAACGGAAGATGCCGAAGAGTCCATGCGAGGGCGGCTGCATTTTCTCGGATGGCGGGGGCGCTTTGGACGAGGCCATGTTGCTAATGAAAGAGACTTTTTCGAGGATCGTTTTCACGTCCGCTTGCATTTGCTCCCGGCTCTGCCGTGCGGATTCGAGATCGCGCCGGGCAGCTTCAAGGTCTTGCCTAACAGCCTCAAGTTCACGCGAAAGAACGTCGAAATGCTTGGCTGTAAGACGAGAAAACTCATTCTCGTTGCCGCGCTTGGCGAAGGCTTCGATGGCTTGAGTGATGATGTCGGTTTTCGTCGCGCCTGAAGCTTGGACGAGCTCGTTTAGCCGTGCGGTCACTCTTGCGTCGGTTGAAAACTCATGGCGTATTTTTTTGCTGGTCATGATCCCCCGGAGTTTAAAAAACTTCAGGAGATCATCGCCCAAAACGCGGAATCTTCTTATAACGTTTATGTACGACCAAATACGGAATCTTCAATGCAAAGAGTTGGAAAACGGCTTCACGGGAACGAAATTGGCTTTGTCCGAAATTGAAAAGGAACTGTGTTCTTCTGACCATGTCGTGATGTCGTCGATGTGGTAGCGAATGTAACGGCCATGCCTTCGGAAGCGCGGGCCTCTCGCCGTCTCGCGCATTTTCTCTAGCGTGCGGAACGAAAGGCAAAGGTAATAGGCGGCCTGCTTGGTCGTTAGAAACGGGGACTCTTGGCGGGCTGGGGATACTTTTAGACCTTCTAGCCCTTCGTTCTCATTGGCGTCGTTGGGTATATCCGATGTTTCAGGCGAACAAAACCATGGGAAGTCTTCTTTCGCATCATCCTTCATGCGGGCAATTAGCGCCGCTAGGATATTGGGGGCGGGGAAAAGCAGTCTTTCGCGTATTTCTCTCTCGTAGTCCATGGTGATCCTCTTTTTCTAGAACCTTAGGCGGTTGGCAAGGCTCCCTATATATAGGGGGCATCTTCCTGTTTTTGTATATGCCTTGTTGTTGCTTATTGAAGATTGTTGAAGATTTTGGGTTTGTTTCTTCCCCATGAACGCCGGAATGATACGTGGACGTACGAAAAGAGCTTAAATGATATCACGTGGTACATTCTGCGACAAAAAGCATCATCCGTGGGCTTCGGCGGAGCTTGGCGAAGTCGGCACGGCTTCATTCTCGTCGTTAATCGCAAGCAAGGATTTACCTTTTGCAATCTGGCGTCCCACCT
>JAQVZU010000075.1 GCA_028708035.1 Alphaproteobacteria bacterium | reverse complement strand
TGCGCCGCGCGCCAATACCTAACCTCGGGCTTCCGCCAGATCGATGTGGGCACCAAGGCGAAAGACTACTCGCTGGACTTTCGCGATGATTCGGCGCGGTAAGCAGCGTAACCGTTGTATAAGCGCCACAATTGGTTTTTGAAAAAACCCGTAACTTATCGGAAAGTATTTATTTGCGTTGTACTACGGCAGGAAAAACGTATCGTTGAGACAAAGAGGAATGAGATAGTTAGGTTGTTGAATGTCTGAAGGAAGTGCTTTTCAATACAATGGGTTGCCGGGTGATTTTTCTTTAAAACCTCAGAAAATCGTCAAAGTCCCCCGGGAATTCATTATTGGTAAAGATTATGGCGGCGATGGAATATTCGGCGGTTTATGGGATTCGCCCAGAGGCCAATATCGCGTGTTTTTCAGGGGGGTCGACCTGAAAATCCCAGGGGAGAATCCTAAAGAATGGTTGAGCGATATAACTTTTTCCAAAGCAGTCATTGAGGTAACGACCCGCAAAGTATGCGGACACACCTATGCGCGGCATAAAACCGCTGAAGAACAACTCGACGATTTTGATAAGCCTAAGTGCGTTGGGCGTTGGTCGATTCCGACTATTGATGTCCTTGAATTGGTCGCAAAAAATCTCTTTGAAGAGAATATAGCGCCATCAAGCCTTGGCCTTAAAGGAACGTATTTGTCCTTCACGGAAGATCCGGAAAATCGCACGGAAAACATTCTTGCAGTGACATTCCGGGACGGCGTGGAACCCGAAACGATATCTATCCCCAAAGCGAATCGCGTGCACCTTCGCGCCATGCGTTTTGTGAAATGTGTGACTAATGGATGAGGAATATTATGGGCGTTTTTTTTGATAATACAACGAAGACTTGGCCTAATGAAGGTGGTCCTTCGAAATATTCCGACAGATTGGAAGAGTTGTTTCAGGGATTTGTTCTTCCTCAAGATATAAGCCCCACCTCGGTAGTTCTCAAGGAGGCTGAATTGCCTCCTCCATCCGTCAAAGCACAGGCTGAGCCGGAATTTGGAGAGCTGTTTCTTGATTACTGGCCCGTGAAAGGAGGCAGGCTCAAAGTCATTGCGGCAACGGTCGTTCCCGATAGTTTGCAAAATATCGGTAAAACTCAACTCACTTGGAGCGAAGCGTATAAGGAGACAAGTGAGCTTAAGAATTTCGGCGGATACGATGGGCTCAAGATCGCCCAAAAGCAACTGCAAGAGCACCCGGAATCAGCAATCGGTGGATGGGTTCCGGCTTCAGACGCAATATTAAGGAGATTAAAGTCGAATGGAGTGTTGGATGGAGCGTTGGATGGAATGGACAAAAAACAAGCGGCAATCTTGCAAAACCGTCGTTTGCCTATACGTTTTGAGCTATTAAAAAATTCTCTCTAAGAGCCTGTTCATGATCTTGAAGGTTTCAAGGTGTCATATCTGTAAACATTTATTATTGCTGAGCCGTTGAGTCATGTACCGCGCAGGCGCGCGGCGATGGATTCCCGCGTTCGCGGGAATGACGGAGATTCAAATTAGAGATCATGAACAGGCTCTAAACATGGTCGTAACATTTTCTTTGCTGCATGCGCATTGAATGCGGTGAAGGCTGGAACTGGGCGCGCTGGTTTTGACGGTGTAATCCGAAAGTATTTGGGAGCTTGACATCTTTCCCATAATTGAGCTTTAATTCTTATTGATCGAAGAGATCCGCGGGATTTGACAGGATAGCTTGCTGCCGCGTTACCAACAGCTAAAGCGTCACAGAATACGTAAGCTTTATGGGCTTCCGCGCTGTGATTCCCTGGTGGGCGTCAAAGAGGCGGGGGCTTTTTTATTTTCCCTTCATTTTTTGATCCGCCCACGCCGGAGTTCCGGCTCGGGGCTATGCTGCCACGCCTTTGAAAGTGGCGGCAGACGAACTAAATGGAGGAAATATGGTGCAGGCGTATGGAGAAAATGTGGTGGTGTCGGTTAAACCCTACAGTTTAACGGAGGCTTTTGAAGGTAGTCTTAGGATGGCTTTGGTTCAGGGGGGGATTTCTGTAGCTAGGTTAGAGGTCGAAATCTCGGGATCTGGACCGGTTTGCACGGAAGAACGCAACGGAACCATCACCACGTGGCTTTTTTCCAAAGAAGAAATAACTGTTTCGGGGAAAGACTCTAGAGGCGATCCCTATAATGATACATATAAGTTTAAAGATTTGCCTGAAGAGTCCATTTTTTTCAAAAAGACACAGGCGCTGAAGATGGGGCTTCACCTTTAGTCGGAAGCTTTCGCCAAGAGCTCTTGTCTTGTAAAAGAAGGGACGCTCTTGGCGATTTTTCCGCAATCTACCCCGGTTGTTTTTCTTTCTGATCCGGGTTAATGAAAGCACATGACTCTGATCCACGAATTCGCCCCGGCCAAGCTTAACCTGTATCTGCATATTACGGGCAGGAGGCCGGATGGCTATCATGACCTCGACAGCCTTGTCGCGTTTGCGACCATTGGCGATGAAGTTGCGTTGCGTCCGGCATCCAGCTTTCATTTTGAGGTGACAGGCAATCAAGCTCTGGCTCTTCAGAATGAAAAGCCGGAGAACAATCTGGTTGTCAAAGCGGCCCGTTCGTTGGCCGAACTGACGGGCAGGGCGCTTGATGTGCATATCGTTCTCGTGAAGAATCTTCCTGTGGCTTCAGGCATAGGCGGCGGTTCTAGCGACGCCGCCGCGACGCTTCGCGCGTTGGCCAAGCATTGGGGATTGGCCGCAGATGATCCTCGCCTGATGCAGGCGGCTGCGCTGCATGGTCAGGATGTCCCTGTATGCGTAAAGGTCGAGAACACGTATATGACTGCGACGGGGGTGATGCCCGCTCCGAAACTTCCCCGCGCGGATGTTGTGCTGATTAACCCCGGAAAAGGCCTTCCGACTCCTGCTGTGTACAAGTCTTACCGGGAGAACGGCGATAAATTCGCGCCGCTGAACAGGCTGGAAAAGCAGCCTGAGACGGTGGACGATCTTGTCTCTGCTCTAAAGGCAAGGAGTAACAGTCTTTATGCTCCGGCTTTGCGCCTTATGCCCGAGATCAACGAAATCATTACAGTGCTTGAAGCGACGGGCGAATGTCTTCTCTCCCGAATGTCGGGCAGCAGAGCTTCCTGCTTCGGCATTTATCCGGATGTTACGGCGGCGAAGTCCGCTGCCGCTCAAATCCGCGCAGTCAGGCCCCGCTGGTGGGTCGAGACCGGCGTTATTAATGCGTAGATGCTTGGTTAGCCCGAGCTACGGGGTTATCGCATTGGAAGAAAAAGAAAATGGGATCCCCGCCTACGCGGGGATGACGGTTGGTATTGTTGAAAAATTGTTTTGTAAAGTCATCGCTCCGCTGCATCGCGGGGATGACGGGGATTATTGTGGGAGATGGCCTAACCATCGGCCCGATGAGTTGACTTGTTGGGGGATTCCCAAGGGTGCAAAGATGTGCACATAGTTTTTCACCGATCAAGAGGGGGCTATGTGGCGCGTATGCGATGAACTTGCATCTTGCCGCGATTAGCAAACAAATCGCGCCAGGGGTTCACGCTGTTGTAATCGTAGATGGGGCTGGTTGGCACATCGCCGACGCCCTTAGCGTGCCAGACAACATCAGCTTGCTGTTCCTTCCGCCCTATAGTCCAGAACTTAACGCCCAAGAAAATATCTGGCGGTACCTTCGCCAAAACTTCCTCGCAGGCCGCATCCAATCCATCGCTTCCCGCGATGGGCTATCGTGGATTGGTTCATAAGGTCGTTGGTATAATAGAATATACAATCTATGCGCATGCAGTATATGCGTGAAAGACGAAGTTAAATTTGCAGGTCAAGCTTTTTTGCCTGTGGCTAAGCCTTCGTTGATCTGCTGTGCCGTGTGCGCGAGGAACGACTTGAGGTTTTCGGACAGTTCGACTTCCGTGAAGTCGGGGACAATTTCCATGCCCCCGGCTGTTGGGACGACCGCCGAGAGGTCGGCATCCGTGCCTACGAACGTTGTCTTTGCTGACGCCTGTTTCTTTTCGCCGGGGGCCGTGCGCTCATAGTCCTCGAATTCGTACTGGTCGCCTTCATAGAGATCGGGTAGACCTTCGCGTTCTTCTTCCGAAAGCTCCTCGATATAGTACGAGGCGGAGGATCTGTCCGTGGCCGCGCCGGCGACTGTGCTTTGGGCTTCTTCTCCGGCCATGAAGCTCTTCGGCGCTCTTGAGGTTCCGCCCGACTCCGCCGCGCCGTCTGATGCCGATTCCGGTAGGAGGCCAACCGAGGCAATCGCGGCGGCGGCCATTTCAATGGGAGAAATCTTGGCTTTAATCGCGTTTTTGATCGCTTGCGACATTGAGACAATTTCAGGCGATGCGCGTGCGGCGCTAGCTGCTGATTCAGCCGTCCATTCCTTATCTTTCAGGCGGGATTCGAGCTCAAGGATAACGCGGTCGCGGACTTCAGTCGATTTCGTCACGCCTGGAACGGCGAGGAATCTGTGGACGCGCAGCGCCTTCGCCTTTTCGGGGACCGCATAGAACATTTGGGCTTTTGTCGCCCAATCGGCAAAAACAAGATGCGCTTCGCCTTCGCGTTGACCGCGTAAGTGATCGTAGGCGATGCGTTGGCGCAATTGATACCCGGCTTGCCGGTCGTCGTGGAACGGCATGTTCATGAACAAGCTTCCGATCGAGTTTTGGGTCGAGGTGAAGCCTTTCGTTTCCATAACCCACGATTGGCCGCCGTGGTTTTCGACAAATTGTTTTGTGTCGGTCGGATCTTCGATGCGTCCGAAGATTTTAAGGTTGCAGTTGGCCGTAATGGACTTGGCTTCCTGCTTGATGCGCTTTTCCATCGAGGGCAAGTCTTGCGAAGCAAACACAAGCGAGAATCCAAGCGAACGGGCTTGTGCCGCCATAACAGCCATACCTGCAGCTGTGTAGTAACCAACTTCGTCAAACACTGTCATGAACGAGTTGGAGGAGCGCGTTTGCTTGGAACCGATGGCGCCTTCCCACCCGCCTTCGACGGTGTTGCCCAGCGTTGCGCCCATCATGCCTTTCAAGCATGCGGCGACGATTTTGCCGAGGTTTGCGGCTTCGTCGCCCGACTTTTCAAGAGCGGGGATCAGCACTACAAGGATGCGGCGGTTAAGCACGACATCGATAACTTCGATGTCGGCAAGCTGCGCTTTGAAGATGTAGCCGTATTCGTCGGCAAGCGACTGCATCGCGCGGGTGAATTGCATCGAAAGGTAGCCGTGTTGCTGGCGCGCGACTTGCAAGTCGTACATCGGCTGATCGGGTGAGGGGGGGCGCTCGTTGCCTTCATCGTCGAAAGCCGCGTCCACATAGCCTGGCAGGGTGTTTAGGTACCCTTGAAGACCGTGAATGATGCGGGCCGGAAGCGTCTGATCGCGCGACAGGCGGATGATCGGCTGAAGCTCAAGGTGATCGCGGACCACGCCGACGTCGAGCAAAAGGCCTTGCTTGTCGCGTTTGAACGTCAGCGCGGGCATCAGCGCGAACATCAAAGCGACGGCGCGTTCTTTCCACATCGCGTTATCGCCGCCCGCGTCAGGCATCAACTGGACGACAAGGTTGGCGAGGTAGGATGCCGAGCCGTTCGAGAACGGGTTCATCGAGTTCGATGTCGATCCGTCGTCCGAGTTTCCCGTCATGTAGTTGAGGACCAGAATGTCGTCGTCGCGGCCAAAACGGCGCGTCAGCGAATAGAGCGCCGCCCACAAGTCGGTGTCGGCCTTGCCGTCGGTGTAGGAAAAGCCGGAGCCCCAGCAAAGGGCATTGGTGACCATCGATTTGAGCCCCTCGGTTTTACCGGAGCCCGTGGTGCCGATGTAAAGAATGTGCGTGCGCGCGTCGGTATTCGTAATCCAGATCTCGCGGTCTACGTCTTCGTCGTCTTTATCCGAGACATTGCCAAGATAGAGAATTCCGTCCGCTTTTCCGCCCGATGTTTTTCCCGGAGGCGGATTGTGCGGGTCCGGCATGTTGGCGTAGCGTGGAATTTTAAAGGGCAAAGCGAATGGTCTTTTGAGCGCCCATTTGAAATAGAAATAGATGGGGATCAGCAGCAGATCCATGATCGCGTGCGAGTTTACATTTCCCACGAATAGCGCAATGGCAATAACGAGCGCTACCCCTCCGATAATTTCAGGCCGGGAAATATACGCGGCGATGCGTACGGAGGGGGGCCGTACGTCGCGGAACATGTCCCTTTGAAGGACTTGATACTTTGGCAGAATAATAGGCATTTAACGGTCCGGCCCTAAATCAGCGATAAAAACTCCTCAAGAGATCGACTGAAAATAGCGTGCAAGTGTTGTTCCGCCAATGTTATTTTTTAGTTAATGAAAAATCAAAATATTCAAAGAAAATCTAGCGGATACCAATAATAAACACGTTGTTTTCATCCGCAATCTGTTTGGTCGTATCTCGGTCGATCAAGAGGCTGCGTTCGGCTTCGGCGGCGATGCCTTTTAACCCGGCTTTTATGGCGGCCTTTACCGTATCGGGACCGATGGCGGGAAGGTCAAAGCGGGCGTCCTGTTGGGGCTTCGCCCACTTGACGAGAACCGGGGCGGGGCCTTCGCGCTTGAGTCCGGCGCAGCGCGCGATCAATGCATCGGTGCCTTCGATAGCTTCGACTCCCAGAACAAGGCCTTGCTGGACGATGACCGATTGGCCCACGTCAACCTCGCCCAAGGCCCGGGCGACCTTGACGCCGCGCTCTATATCGCAAAAAGCTTGTTCATCAGGGACATGCACACCGATCTTGCCTTCGCGCAGAAGGACGCCGCCGAGGATGTTTTGAACGCCAATCATGCGAACATTGCATTCTTGCTCAATGGTTTTTCCTATGCCGCGTAACAGAGCGTCGTCTCCTGACATGTTGAAGCCGATCTTCGTGAGGGATTTCAGCGCGAGCCAGTCGGGTTTCAGCTCTTTGAGAGACGGACGCCGGACGCGGCCAATCATGACGATTTCAGCGATCTGTTCTGCCGCGATCAGGTCGCGAAGCTGGCCAAAGCCTCCGAGCGGAAGCCATTTGTGAGGGGCATCGGAGGCAAGACCGGCATCGGCTTGGCCTTCGAGGCAGATAACGAAGTAGGGGCGGTTCTGAGCCCGGCACGTTTCGATAACCCGAAGCGGCGCTGTGCCGCCGCCGGAAATGATGCCGAGTTTGGGGAGAAGGGTAGTCATGCCGGATGCCGACCTTGCGCTCTCGGTAAGTTTACAAAACAAGTGGATACCTTAAGCAGGTGTTGCGCTTGGAAACAAGTACCAACAGCTTTCTGAAGAAAAAAGGGTAAAGCGCAGTTCTGGCTAAGTTACTACTCCCTTTAAAGAGCTATTTGAAAGCACTACCCAACGCTGCCTTCCAACCTGAAAATTGAGCGAGCCCGCATAGCCTACAGCTCCGAGCGCTTTGGCGTAGGCGGCGCGCAGGTCTTGGTGCAGGCCTTCGGGCAAAACGTTTTCGCTGCGCAGGACCATGTCGAGCTTCTTTGGTTGAACAAATCCGTCGATCTGCATGGCGCCAAGCCTGCTTAGCTTGACGTCGATCAGAAACCTGATTTTGCCGATCTCTCGTGCGTCCTTGTCCTTGCGGGCGTCGCGGTCGGCATGCACGTGAAGCGTGAGTTCCTGAAACTGATTAAAGGCGTATAGCGGGATGGGGTATGACTTCCACTCGCCGACAATAGGATCTTGAACTTTCTGGCCCGCAGAGCTCAGGTCTTTCGATAAACTCCCGATGATGGACGATTTGCCTGCGTTCTCAAGCGTTTCGACAGCGTTCCCGCCGAACCAGTCTTTGACGTTTCCTTTCTTGAACGCGCTGAAAAGAAACAAAAGTGCGCCTGTGAGAGACTCCGTCGGTTGCGGCAAAAAGTTCGAGACGACATTGTGAAAAATCTGGGGGTTAATTTGCTCAAGCGCCGCAAGCGCCTGTGGCAACGCTTCAAAATTTAGCCTCTGGGAAAGTGGCGCGGTTATGAGAGAGTCGTCTTCGGGTGCGTCGATCGACAAAATCAGCGACGTGCCTGCCGGAGCCACCGCTTCCGTTTTCACAAACAGGGTCACGTCCTCCGCCTTGAGGATCAATTGCCCGTCTGTTCCCGTTCCACTGACTTTGGCAAGGATTTGGTGCGGATGAAGCTGTGGCGGCGGAGAGGCTTCGGCTGTTTGCGGCAATACCGTTTCGACGCGTAGAGATATCTCGTTTCCGGGAGTCAGTAGCGCTTCAATGGGAGGTTTTTGCGCAGGCAAAAGAGTAGTCTTCGTGGGTTCCTGAAGGGTCGTTTTCGGCAGTTGTTGTGGGGACGATTCCGGAATGGACGCAACGAAACTTGGAATGGTTTCCGCCCGAGGGCTGGCGGTGGTTGGGGCTTGAGAAGGGGCAGAAGGCGCGGCAACAACAGGCTCTATGATAACGGGTTGTACGTTTTCCAAGGGCGGCGATACAGATGGCTGCGGCTGCGTTGTAATGGGCGCAGGCGAAGAAGTCGTTTCTTGAAGCGCAATAATCGTCTGCGGCGAAGAGGGAACAGACCGCGCAGGAGGCAGGTCCGGAAGCTTGAGTATCCGGGGCATGAAGCAGATTGGCGCTTGATCCTCGATTGGCGCTGCAGCCAAGCCTTCCGCCCGTAGGGATGCGATTGGAGGCTTTGGGGGTTGCGCTTGAGGTTGGCCTGACTTAGCCGGAGGCGCGAAGGTTATTGTTGCGTCATAAGGAACATATTGCCGTTGCGCCTCTGGGCGAGGGGCTGGCGTTTCCGCGTTGCGGGGCTGGGTTTCAGATTGCAGGGGCTTCTGAAGCTCACGATCATTTGCAATTGTCATTTGCCGGTCAGGCAAAATTTTGCCAGCTTCTATATCGACGGCGGTTGGCGCTGCGAGGACGATGGCGCGCAGATCGGTTCCTGCCGAAAGCGGCAGCGGCGGAGTTTTTGCAGGGGTAGCGCTTGTTTGTGGCTGGGGCGCGGACGGGGCTGAGGGAATTATCAGAACGCCTTGCGTCGGTGGCGATCCCGGTTGAAGCGTTAGCGTCAAAGGTTTTTGGATTCGGACAAAAGAAATAAGTTGCTGCATGAGGCTTTGCTTTTCAGCGGGGCCGAGCTGTTGCGCGATAGAAACCGTCACATTGCCAAGTTCCGTAGTAAGGACGAGCGTGGACTCCGACGTAGCTACTGGCGTTGCAGTTATTTGAAGGGCGCGAAGCAACTCGTCGAGCGCCGAGGGCAGGGTCGTGATCGAGACCTGCACCGTTGTCGCACCTCCCGCGACCGAAGGCGCTGCGGTCACTGAAGGGGTGGGTATTGGTGCGGCAAGAGGAAAATCAGCCATCGACGGGATTTCTACTTGAATGGATCGTTTCTATAGATCCACCTGCTTTGCTATAGCCTCGACATCATTCGACGCATCCGTTATGGGGGAGCGGATCAGGATAGGGGTCTGCGCGCAAATAGCGTCTCGCACCTTGGAGTCGCGGCGGATAATGCCCGCGAGCGGCGGATCGTAGCGCAAAAAGCCTTGGCACGCTTTGCGGATCGTCTCGTAGGTCTTTTTGCCCTCGTGGATGCTTCCTGCCATGTTCACGACAATTCGCAAATCCGCTTGCGGATTGGCCGCGCGTGAGAGCTTGATGAACGCATAAGCGTCCGTGAGCGATGTTGGTTCATCGATCAAAACGATATAGGTGATCGCAGCCGGGCCCGCCATTTGGCGCACGGGCCTTTCGATGCCTGCGCCAAGATCGACAACAACGGCATCGTAGCTTTTGGCAATCGACATCAAACCATGCCGAAGCTCGAAGAGCTTCTGCGCGGGCAGGGCGGAAAGGTTTCCCGATCCCGACCGTCCCGGAA
>JAQVZU010000074.1 GCA_028708035.1 Alphaproteobacteria bacterium | reverse complement strand
GCAGACCAAATCATATTCGTCAGTGTTATAAAATCCATCGAAGCCTCCTGTGCGAATCAGGCCTCAACAGAATCTCAAATGCTTATCAATCAGTTAATGCCGCTCCAAGTGTAGGGTAGCGTAAGAACCGACCAATTTTTATACGGCAGAAAGTATTGTTTTAAAGAATAATGGGGCGTTGCAAATAGCCCTCAAGCGGAAAGCAAATGTCTCAAGCGCAATTAAGCTACGATAACCTTTTGAAACTCGGCGACATAGAAACCTCGGAAAATCCATTTGTCGCCAAAGTCAGGTCCATCCAAGGCCGTGAACAAGAGATAGTCGCGGTCCTCGCGCCGGATGAGCCCGCCCAATCCAAAATTCTCGACAAGATAGCGTTTCAAACGTTGACCATCGAACTGTCGGATCGATGCGCGGGTTTTGGCTATGCGTCGTCGAACGAAAATGGCGGTTCGGATAAGGAAGCGCTAATAAGCTCCTTTATCGTCTCGGCTTTCAAGGCGTCGGGGATGAAGGTCGAGCCGCTGCTTCTAAGCGTTGTGGATTATTACAGCTATCAACCAGAAAAGCTGTCCTTGGTCGGCAAGACAAAGTCAATCACACGCGAGGAATTCAAGGAAAATGGCAAACCGCAACACGCCATTGTTCTTTCCGATTTCTCAAACAGCGATCTTTTCTCGGCCAGGGTGATGACCGAAATCCCTTGCCAAGACGCCTTGGGCTTGGCGTACAATTGCTGCGATGAAAAGCTCAAAAGTTTCGGGGAACGCCTACGGGCGTTTTCGTATGAGCAACTGCCTCTCATCGTAGAAGAAAACGGTGGGATAAATCAGACCGTCGCGACGCTTTCCGAAGCTACGAGTGCAACCTCTGAGGATGAACGGCACGATTTGAAAATGCTCCTCGCGACGTCTTTGCTGCTTCAGGACCGCCAGATGTGGCAGGATCTGTGGTACGAGACCGGCACGGGCGTCCCGCTTTTTATCGTCGCTCCGAAATGTTTCCACGATGCGATGAATAGAGTGAACCTCGCCTGGGGGCATGGCTCGGTCGACTATCATTACCGGGCGGGAAATTCTTTGGAGGCGAGCGACGCTTCTCTTTTCGAAGGGATCGAACCGGCAAAGGAAAAAATCATCCCCTACCGTGAGCAGGGCATGAATGCCACCCAAGTGATGGCTCGTCTCGAACCCATGCTCGCCCGGCTCGAAAAAGCTAGATCCTTTAGCCCAAATCCCTGATCTGCGAGCATGTGCGATCATCGCCAACGTTAACTCAACCGGAGTTTCTTTCAAAAGCAAAGCCCGTCTATAGGCGCGCCCGTCCCAGCGATCCATTATATTCTCGGTGCGCCTGCGCAACGCCCATGCGGTCAAGTCCAAGTGGAAAGGCGCTACCGGATTTATGGAAAACGTAAGGCGGTCCAAAGCGAACCTCAAAACCGGCGGCTAGACGGAGCTTTCGATATATTTCTTCAGCGCGACAGCGGCGTTATGCTCTTCATCCCGCGAGCCATAGATAAGCGTCACCGTTCCAACTTTTGCTTTTCGTCGAAGGAAATCAAGCGGTTCTGTTTGCTGTTTGAGCTCGGAAGTATAGCACTTCTGGAATTCTGCCCATTTCGCCGGTTCGTGATGGAACCATTGGCGCAGATCCGGGCTCGGTGCTACCTCTTTTAGCCATAAATCAAGCGCCGCACGCTCCTTGCTGATGCCGCGCGGCCAGAGGCGCTCGACAAGCACCCGGAAGCCGTCCGATGGCGATGGTGCTTCATATGCGCGTTTTACTTTGAGCATTTTCCATCTCGATCAGAGAATCTCAGCCCAGCACTATCGTGGACAAACTACTTTCCTTGCGGAAGCATATCTCCGAGCCCTTAAAATCTCTGAAGGATTTTCGTCAAGCACACAGGATGATCGGTAGTGGGTCAGTTTGAAATCTGAATATTTTTGACCCGTCTTAAATCCATGCCATAATGCAATTATGGCAACAAAACGCATCAAAAGACCCCGCGACTCAATCTCACTCGCAAAGCTCATTGGCGATATTGCCACGGGGAAGGTTGAAGATATCGAAGAAGATGGCCGCAACCCTGCAGCAATTGCTCGCGGTCGCTTAGGAGGGGTTAAAGGGGGGAAAAGTAGAGCTGAAAAACTTAGCCCCGAAAAGCGCAAAAAACAGGCTGTTAAGGCTGCTCTGGTTCGCTGGAAGAAGCCTTAACCTCAGTATCTCCGTTGTTTTTCAATGTCTTGCCAAAGCTACGACCCGGATACCATTCCTTTAATCCCCAGGTTCCCCTGTCAACCCTAACAATATCGCCATTCTCTTTATATCGGCGCGTCAATACAGCGCCTAAAGTGTTTATTGGATCGGCTGAGTTCATTACCATACCGCCCTTTTTAAGGGCCGCTAGGATTTCCGCATTATTCATTTGCTTCCTAGTGGAGAGCAGAAGTTTTTTTGTAGCCTCTGCGATTGACATACCAAGAAAGGCACCCGGAGCATCAGCATAGCTAGTCTGCGTTCCAGCGGAGGAAGCAGACACATAGCTGCTACCGCGCACAAGCTCAATGGCTTGAATGGCTTTATCTATTTGATCTTTCTTAGATAATAGATCAGCCAAAACAGCTTCGTATGGGTCAAACTCTTTTGATTCTGTTGACATTTTGCTTGCGCTCCAAGCTAAATAGTATTATTAAAATGAGGCGTCAGGAAATGGCGTCCTCATGTGCGGACATCAGGGGCATCACGCCCCCTCTGCTCTTTTGACCGTCATCTTCTACGCAACCTCCGCTTCTCTTAGCCGTCACAGGCGAGTGGAATAAAACACCGGGATTCGCGTCCCGGTGTTTTTTTATGCTCCAACGAAAGATTGGAGTCAAGCGGTTTGCTAGAAAATGTTTGGCATGTTTGTTTTGTGCTTGCATTAAAAACTGATCTCAAGCATAAAGGTCAGTATGAACAAGCTTTCCACACAGCAACGCGCACAAATTCTCGGCATGATGGTCGAGGGAATGAGCATTCGCGCCATCAGCCGCCTAACGGGAGCTAGCAAAAACACGATTGCGAAGCTTTTGGTCGATGCTGGGAAAGCTTGCGCTGAATATCAGGACGGGGTTTTCCGCAAGCTTTCCTGTAGGCGCCTTCAGGTCGATGAAATTTGGAGCTTCGTCTATGCAAAGGCGAAAAACGTACCAGAGGACAAGCAGGGCGAGGCTGGCGACGTTTGGACGTGGACGGCGATTGATGCAGATACGAAGCTTGTGCCGTCGTTCTATCTTGGCGATCGCAGCGGTGAGTCCGCGAAAGCTTTCATTTCTGATCTAGCCAGCCGCCTTGCTACTCGCGTCCAGCTTACCAGCGACGGTCTGAAAGCTTATGTAGAAGCTGTTGACGATGCTTTCGGAACTGAGATTGATTTTGCGCAGCTCGTGAAAATCTACGGAGACACGCCAGAATCCATGAAGGGCAAATACAGTCCAGCCGAATGCACTGGCGCAAAGAAAACTCCGATCACTGGGAACCCGGACGGAAAGCATATTTCAACAAGCTTTGTCGAACGCCAAAATTTAAACATCCGCATGGGTAACCGCCGCTTTACTCGGCTTACGAATGCTTTTTCAAAGAAAATCGAAAATCATTTCTACGCGCTGGCGATCTACTTCATGCACTACAACTTCGTTCGCATTCACCAGACTTTGCGTGTGAGCCCGGCTATGGCGGCGGGAGTCAGCGAAAAGTTATGGTCGTTGGAAGATGTTGTTGGAATGATTGACGTGGATATGGATTAGCGAGAATCTTTGTTAGTAAAATAGTGCCCCATTACAAATCCCACGGCCCACGTAAGTAACGCGCCAATTGTTTGAACAACGCTTATAAAGTTCTTGATATGCGTTTCATCTGAAAATGCCGCAATCCCGCAGCCAGTAACAACAAAAATCATTACGGAAACAGAGAACGTCCATGCTATTTTTTCACCCAAAGCTATACGGGCTTCTTCCTGTTTTTCTTTGATAGGCTTCTTTTTCCAGTCTTCTGAACGCTTCCGCGTATCATCAAAAATAATCTTTATATCTTTGGTTTTTACGGCCTGGTCGGATTTTATTGCGTCATAATCCTTGGTAATTACCTTTAGCGCAGAATCAGCACCACCTTTATCTATAGGGATGTTATCTTGCGGCAAGTTAACAATTTTGTCAGGCTGCGTTTGCAAGAACAGTTTCTCCGACCCCATAAGCTTTCTTTGAAAGCTCATTTAGTTTAAGAGCCATTGTCTCTGCTTTTTCCAAAAGCTCTTTGTCCCCGTTTTTTTGAGCTTCTTCAAACATTTGCTCAACCACTTGCGACATATCTTCAATCAGATTCATCTGGTCTGTGATATCTTGCTGCACGGAACATGCAATATTTCTTGTCATGGTTCGCCTCCTAGGCAAGAGGTGAAGGAAGGATAGGAAGGACTTTATTGTTCTCATTATATGGTTAATTTCTAGTTTATCAAGAAAGTTAATTTGACATACAAATAAGGCTTTCTCTTGAGCGTTATCAATTTTGCAAACTGACCCACTACCGGATGATCGCTTGCTTCCAACCTGCCATAAGTGTTTTGAGTTCGACGCGGGCCAGCGAACCTGTCGGGCGGTTGGTATTATTCCACTGTCACGCTTTTCGCGAGGTTTCTCGGTTGGTCGACATCCGTTCCTTTGGCAATGGCAGTGTAATAAGCCAGAAGCTGCAACGGCACGGCATAAAGCAGCGGCAGCACGGTGGGTTCGGCTTTAGGGACCGGGATGTTAAAGAATGTCTTTGCTCCGACATGCGCGATCCCATCCTTGTCCGAAACCAGTACGACTTTGCCGCCTCGCGCTGCGACCTCCTGAATATTGGAAATCGTCTTCTCGTAAAGAGCATCGCTTGGTGCGAGGAACACTGCCGGAAGGTTTTCATCGACGAGTGCAATAGGACCATGCTTCATTTCTCCGGCCGGATATCCTTCGGCGTGGATATACGAGATCTCCTTAAGCTTCAAAGCGCCTTCCATCGCGATAGGATAAAGAAGTCCACGACCAAGATACAGAACGTCCGTCGCTTCGCTCAGCGTCTGCGCAAGTTCTTGTAAACGGTTTTCGTTGCGGAGGATCTCATTGATTTGCGCAGGAGCCTCGTGCAGCGCGCGCAAAATCGCCTTGATGCGCTCAGCAGACAGTGTTCCGCGCGCTTCTGCCGCCGATAACGCAAGGCAAAGCAAAACAGTTAGTTGCGTCGTAAAGGCCTTCGTTGACGCCACCCCAATTTCGGGTCCCGCAAGCGTAGGAATCACAGCGTCCGAGGCCCTTGCGATAGAGCTTTGCGGCACGTTGACGATGGACAAAACCTTTTGCCCCTGTGCCTTTGCGTAATGCAATGCTGCGAGCGTATCCGCCGTTTCTCCGGACTGCGAAACCACGATAGCGATTCCGCCCTCGGGCATTGGGGCTTCGCGATACCGGAACTCTGACGCGATATCAACCTCGACGGGAAGACGCGCCAGCTGTTCGAACCAATATTTTCCTACGACACCCGCGTACGAAGCTGTGCCACAGGCGACAATAGTCACACGAGGAATTTCCTTCCAATCGAAGGGAAGGGGAGAGATCCCAAGCACGCCTGAAGCTGATGCAAGCGGCGCAAGCGTGTCGGCGATAACGGTCGGCTGCTCGAAGATTTCCTTAAGCATAAAATGGCGGTATTGCCCTTTGCCGATCAGCGCTCCCGAAAGATTGGTCGTCAGAACCTTGCGATCCACGACCTTGCCATCGGCGTCATGAACGATGATTCTGTCAGCATAAAGCTCGGCCCAATCTTCCTCTTCAAGATAAGCGATCTTATTGGTTTGCGGAGCCAGCGCTAATGCGTCGGATCCCAGATACATTTCTCCGTCGCCGTACCCAAGCGCGAGAGGGCTTCCCCGTCGCGCACCGATAAGAAGTTCCGGATGCCCTGCAAAAATAACGCCTATCGCGAACGCTCCTTCGAGCCTTTTAAGCGCTGCGGCAGTTGCTTGCTGAGGGGTCATTTTCTGCCGCAGAAAGTCGCTGATCAAATGCGCGATGACCTCTGTATCAGTTTCGGATTCGAATGTGCAGCCTTTGGCTTCAAGTTCGGTGCGAAGCTTGCGGTAATTCTCGATGATGCCGTTATGCACGACCGCAACCAGATCGGTCGCATGCGGATGCGCGTTGGTCTCGGTAGGTTTCCCGTGAGTGGCCCATCGGGTGTGCCCGATCCCGACGTTGCCTGAAAGCGGTTCTTCCTGAAGCTTCTTCGCCAAGCTGTCGAGCTTGCCTTCGGCGCGCCGCCTTTCGATCGAGCCGACACAAATGGTCGCAATTCCTGCACTATCATAGCCGCGGTATTCAAGCCTTCGCAAACCCTCCAAAAGAATGGACGAGGCCTGACGTTTTCCGATCATTCCAACAATGCCGCACATAGTAAGTCCCTTTGTTAAACGATCCACACACATTAGGGAAAACCACAAACAGCGGAAATCAACTTTGACGACGCAATGTTACCCCGCAACTTTTTGATAAATAAAAGAAAGGCGCAGTTTAAAAAAAATCAAAAATGCGAAACAGTCGGACTTCTTCCGTTTTTTCTCAAAAAATAATTCCGAACGGCACCTCATCGTATAATAGGCCTAAACTCGACACGATTTGTACGCCCGGCATTAATTACATATTAATATTGTCATTAGATAATATTAGAGAGAGATTCTGTTTTCGTAAATTGCGTATTACAGAGAAACTCGGAAGTTTTATGCTGCAAGCGATATTTGCAAAATCGGTAATGCGGATGCAGGGCCGATTTAGCGAAGTTCGTTTCGCTTGTGCGAGTGGGCTAGGATTTTGCGTGAGGGGCTATGAAAAAAACCGTTTTTTTTAAGAGATGTCTTCGCGTATTAGTCGTCGGCATCTTTTTTGATTTCTTTGCGCCATTGCCTGTTCTTGCCGGGGAAGAGTGTACCGCAGGCGGAAGTAAAGCTTGTAACGAGGTGGTATGGCGCGATTATAGCTCGGCCAACTATGTATCGGCGAAGAGCGAACCTGGAACAACGATTGGCCCGATTGACGTTCCGCGCAATGGCGGAAAGATGGCCTGCCGCTATGTTGTCAATGCCACGGAAGATGGCGTCTTTGTACCTTTCCGGTCTCCGACCGAGTGGGATCATTTTATACAAAGCCCCAATAAAAAAATCGGATTGAGAGGGTGTTCGCGCAAAACGTCGGTCGTTATGACGCCGAACTGCACCTTGTCTCCATCATCGTCAGCCGTTTCAGATATTCTTCCCTATATGCAAGATGGTTACTCGGTTTCCGCCCAGCCAGTTTTTGTCTGTATGGGTAATAAAACGCTTGAGAGAACGACATATGTGTTCAAGAGCGGCACGTCTGCCGATACGACGGCATATACTCCCCCTAATCCCGCTGATTTTGGATCGGAAGCTTCGGGGTGGAAACAGGTCAGCCGGGTTTCCGAGATGGGTGGATGCGGATCAGCCGATGGCAAATCGTTCGGCTCGGCGCCTACAACAAATCTTTGTTCTAGTAATACAATATCCTCTGATGTAACGCTGCAGGATACGACTTGGACTTGGACTTGCCAGATGACCGGCTTCATGCTGAGAGTGGGGGCGGCTAAACCGGAGACAATTACGGCTACGGCAACGTGCAGCGCTTCTTTGGCTGCCAGTTGCGGTTCAGCAGATGGCGTTGCGACTTATACTAAACCTACCTTCGGCTTATGCGCATCGGGAACGAGTTCTGCTGTGACTGATGTGGATGGAGAACCGTATACATGGACGTGCACTTTCGGAAAGACGACGGCAAGTTGTTCCGCTCCTCGCAATACCTATGGTAGATGCGGATCGGCCAATGGGGTTTCCGCCTCGAGTTTTCCAACTTCCGGTCTTTGTTCGGAGGGCGATGCCGTCAATAAAAAGACGGATGTCAATGCTGATCCCGCATTTACGTGGAATTGCAAAGCTACGACTGTAGCTTCGTGCAGCGCCCCCCTTGAGCCCAAATGCGGCAGCGCAAATGGAGGCACATTTGCGAGCATTCCAACAAAAGACTTGTGTAGCAGTGGGGATGCTTCGAAAGTCAACGGTACAGGGCCGTGGACGTGGACTTGTTCTGCGGGCGGCAAACAAGCTGCATGCTCCGCTTCGATACTGGAAGGGGGCGTATGCGGTTCGGCAAACGGCAAAAAATTTGCTTCTAAGCCTTCTTCGGGCCTTTGCGCGAAGGGAACGGCAAGTTCAGTAGCTGGCTCTGGTCCGTGGACGTGGACGTGTGCGGGGGCTGAAGGAGGCTCTGTTGCTTACTGTAGTGCTCTTCTAAAGGCCGATGGCGTTTGCGGTTCCGCGAGTGGCGTGCCGGCTTCTACCAAGCCAACTTCGTATCTGTGCAGCGTGGGTACGGCTTCCACAGTTTCCGGATCTGGGCCATGGTCATGGACGTGCAGCGGTCTGGGGGGCGGGGCGGCGGCTTCATGCTCTACCTTGACCTCGATAGACGGTATTTGCGGTTCATCCGCTGATACAAGCTTAAGAAGCGAGCCGACGTCGAACCTGTGCAGCGCAGGAATGGCTTCCAAGGTATCGGGCTCCGGTCCGTGGACATGGACTTGCGTGGGGCAAAATGGTGGTAGCGACGCTTTATGTAAAGCTTTGCTGAAGATAGACGGCGTTTGTGGCTCCGCTAACGATACTGCAACGGCAAGCAAGCCGACGTCGAACCTGTGCAGTAAGGGAACGCCTTCTACGGTAGCTGGCTCTGGACCCTGGACGTGGAGTTGCTTGGGGCAAAATGGTGGTAGCGATGCTTCCTGCAAGGCTTCGTTTAAGCTGGATGGCACATGCGGTTCCGCGAATGGCACTGGTGCGGAGAGCAGGCCGACGTCAAATCTGTGCAGCAATGGCAAGGCTTCCAAAGTAGCTGGCACTGGACCATGGACATGGAGTTGTGCGGGCGAAAATGGCGGAAGCACCGATTCATGCAGTGCTCCCGTGAGGTTTGACGGTGTCTGCGGTTCCGCCAATGACACGGCGACGACGAAAAAACCAACGTCTAATCTGTGTAGCGCCGGAACGGCTTCCAAAGTAGCTGGCTCTGGACCATGGACATGGAGTTGCGCAGGCGAAAATGGAGGCAGCACAGCTTCGTGCGAAGCTTCGGCGAAGATAAATGGCACTTGTGGTTCTGCGGACGGCGTTGGCAGAACGAGCAAGCCGACGACGAACCTGTGCAGCGCAGGAACGTCTTCTACAGTAGCTGGCTCTGGTCCGTGGACATGGAGTTGCATAGGCGCAGGCGGAGGCAGCGATGCTTCGTGCAAGGCTCCGCTGATGGTGAATGGTATATGCGGTTCTGCGGATGGTGCTGTGGCGACGAGCAAGCCGACGTCGAACCTATGCAGTAAGGGCACGGCTTCTACAGTAGCTGGCTCTGGTCCGTGGACATGGAGTTGCATAGGCGCAGGCGGAGGCAGCGATGCTTCGTGCGATGCTCCGTTGAAAGTGAATGGCGTATGTGGTCCTGCGGATGGCGTCGGCAGAACGAGTAAGCCGACGTCTAATCTGTGCAGCAAAGGCACGGCTTCTACAGTAGCTGGCTCTGGTCCGTGGACATGGACTTGCGCAGGCGAAAATGGAGGCAGCGATGCTTCATGCAAGGCTCCGTTGAAGGTGAATGGTGCCTGCGGTTCCGCGGACGGTACGGCGATGGCGAGCAAGCCGACGACGAACCTGTGCAGCGCAGGAACGTCTTCTACAGTAGCGGGCTCCGGTCCGTGGACATGGACTTGCGCAGGCGAAGGCGGCGGCACCGATGCTTCGTGCAAGGCTTTAGCGAAGGTGAATGGCGTGTGCGGTTCTGCGGATGGTGTTAGCCGGACGAGCAAGCCGACGTCTAATCTGTGCAGCGCAGGAACGGCTTCTACAGTAGCTGGCTCCGGTCCGTGGACATGGAGGTGCGGAGGCGAAAATGGCGGAAGCACCGCTTCGTGCGATGCTCCGCTGAAGGTTAATGGGGTGTGCGGT
>JAQVZU010000007.1 GCA_028708035.1 Alphaproteobacteria bacterium | reverse complement strand
TCTAAGCTTTCCTCGAACTTCGGCACGCCGACATCGTTTGGAGCCAATGGCGCGTTTACGGGGTCAGTGACGGGCGGCAACTTCAACGGTCTTATCGATTTGGTGCAGACGTTCGGAACCACGCGCGTGCTTTCCGCGCCGCGCATCACCGTGCTTAATAACCAAACCGCCGTGATGAAAGTGGCGACCAATCAGGTGTATTTTGTCACTCAGGCGCAATACACGACAGCGACCAACGCCTCGGGCACGCCTATCATGACGAATCCGATATACACCAGCACGCCGCGAACCGTACCGGTGGGGCTTGTCATGACGGTTCAGCCGTCGATAGACATGGCGGCAAACAGCGTCACGATGACCTTGCGGCCAACGATTTCCCGCGTTGTGGGCCAGGTAGACGATCCGTCTATCGGACTTAACGCGGCGACAGCGGGCGTGGCAAGCGGCGTCGAGTCCAAGATTCCGGTTCTGGCTGTGCGCGAGATGGATTCAGTTATCAAGCTCCGCTCCGGCGAAATCGCCGTCATGGGCGGGCTGATGCAGGACAGCTCGATCAACGAGGACCAAGGCATTCCGGGACTGTCCGACATCAATATGCTCGGGAATCTCTTTAAATCCCGCGACAACAAAGCTTCGACGAGCGAGTTGGTCATCCTTCTGCGTGCCACGATCGCTGAACAGCCCTCTCCGGACCCGGCAGATGGAAATCTTTACTATCAATACAATCGCGATCCGAGGCCTTTTAAGGTCTCGGTCTCGACGCCTGCTCCTCCCGAAGACCAAGACCTTTCCACTAACTCAAACCAAATGGAGATAACTGATGAAGACTCGAAGCCATAGAAATTCCGAAGCGTTCACTCTGGTCGAACTGTCGATCGTCCTTGTTATCATAGGGCTGATTATCGGCGGCGTTCTTTCGGGACGGCAGATTTTGGCTAACGCCCAAACGACCAATGCCATTAACGCCTTTCAGTCGTATCAAGCGCAATTCCAGACCTATACGCAAAACTATGGCGCGATGCCGGGGGATGACTCCAACGCACAAGCCCGGTTCACCGGAGCAGGCACAACCAATACGACAAGTCCCAACGGCACGCTTGAGGGCGCTTTCGACAGCACAACAGATACTGAGTCGCGCCTTGCTTGGTCTCATTTACGCGCAGCAGGGCTTGTAAAAGGCGCGGGAAGTAGCGTGGTCCAGCCTTCGAATCCATTCGGCGGGATTTTCGGCTTCCAGAACGGGGCATTTACAGGTACCGGCGCGCTTTCGACGAACGTCATTTGCCTGAACAGAGTTCCCGGCGATGCGGCCACGACGATCGATACGAAGCTTGATGACGGCGTGCCAAACTCGGGATCGGTTTCGGCCATTCAGGAAACTACTCCAGCAAGCACTGCGCCCGCAGCATCCTACTCCGCCGCTTCGACCTACACGATGTGCGGAAGGATTTAAAACCGTCTCGGTATGGAAAAAACCGAAAAGCTCCTTTCCTATCTTAAGGGAATAGGTCCCTTTCTCTCCGCCGCTTTGCGGCGGAGAGGATCGGAGGGGCTTTTTTCATCAGGCTTTACGCTGGTTGAAATGGCGGTGGTGATGGTCGTCATGGGGATGGTGGCGATGACTGTTTTTCCAGCGCTTACAACTTTGCGGCAGGCCAATCAGCTGGCGCTGACTCAAAGCAACTTGCGGAGCTTGATGATCGCGACGGCAGCCTTTGTGCAGGCCAACGGGTGCTTGCCCTGCCCGGCTATTCCGGGCGAGACAGGAACGGATTTCGGAAAGCTGGGATACTCGGACAGCATTGCTTGCGGGACTTGCGACGCTCCGCAAGGGATTCCGCCGTTCGCCTCGCTGGGCATACCGGCGTCTGTCGCGCACGACGGATGGGGACACTGGATCACCATGCGCGTCGATCCCGCTTTGACCAATCCGGAAAAACCGGTTCCAGTTCCTCCTACAGCGCCATGCACGGCAAGCGACGTCTCAAGCAATATATGTTCACAATTGGGCGCTTCGGCAAAAGGGCTTTGCAAGGCGGGATACAGCTCAGCAGACCGGATCAAGGTGACAAACACCGGAGGAGGCGGGGAGCAGCAAGCCGCGGTGATCTTTATCAGCCACGGCTCGACCGGTTATGGGTCCTATGTGGCGACGCCAAAGTATAGCGATTATCTTTTGCCCTTCGCCTCCAACTATGCGGAATGCTCGCCTTATGGCGGATATGCGCAGTGCAATAGCGCGGAGCGGAACACCGCTCAGTACTACGACGCGCCTGCGGTTATTGGCGATACCGATTCCTATGACGACGTTCTTGCCTACGCCGACCGCAATACTTTGGTCAGCATGTTGGGCAATGGCGCATGCAACACGGCTTGGTGACGCATGAAAAAAGTCGTCCCTTTGCGCGCCAGAAGTCCCGATTCCGAAGAGCCTGAGGTTCGGCGGCTGGGGGAATTGCTGCTGGCAAGCGGCAAGGTAACGCAAGATCAAATTCAAATCGCTCTCCATGAGCAACGGCAGAGCAAAGAGCGATTGGGCATGGCCCTTGTCAGGCTGGGGTTTATCGATGACAAAGCGTTGGCGCAGGCGCTTGCGTTGCACTCCGGAAAAGAGGCTATCGACCTCAAGACTGCGAGCATTGACCGCGCGGTTCTGAGCCGCGTGCCGCATGCTGTGGCGGAACGGTGTTGCGTTGCGCCTCTCTCTCTTGAGCAGAATGTGTTGCGCGTTGCCGTCGCGGACCCTTTCGATATCAGGGCTATCGACGAAATCCGCCGATACTTTCCGCGCAAGATTGACGTGCGAGGGCTTATCGCCCCTCAGACGCAAATTTTGGAAACGCTTGGAAGTTACGCCCGCGGCCCGGGAGAGTTTACCGACATTCTTAACGAGCTCGAAGGCGTTGCTGCGCAACCGAAGGAAAGCGAAGCGCGGACGCATCCGGTTGTGCGGCTTGTGGACGCTCTTCTGACCGACGCGGTGCGCGAGGGCGCTTCGGACATTCATCTCGAACCCGAAGCTTCGTTCGTGCGGCTCCGGATTCGCGTGGATGGCGTGCTTCGACAAAAGCGGGCGGTGCATCTTTCTTATTGGCCGCAAATTTCTCACCGGCTCAAGATCATGGCAGGGATGAACATCGCCGACACGCGCGGAATGCAGGACGGGCGTTTTCACATGCAGATATCGGGATCGGAGATCGACTTTAGAGTCGCGGCGATGCCGACTGTTCACGGCGAGAACATCGTCATTCGCGTGCTCGATCACCGGCGCGCGCTGCTGCCTCTCGACGCGCTGGGATACGATGCGGCAGCGCTTAAGCAGTTTCAGCGCGTTCTGGAACGCCCCGAAGGCATTGTGCTTGTGACGGGGCCGACAGGGAGCGGAAAGACGACCACGCTTTATGCCGTCCTCAAGCAGCTAAGCAGCGTGGACGTCAATATCATGACTCTTGAGGAGCCTGTCGAGTATGAGTTCGAGCTTATCCGGCAGACGGCCATTCAGGAACAACAGGGCATCGGATTTGCCGAGGGTGTTCGCGGCATTTTGCGGCAAGCTCCGGATATTATTTTTGTGGGCGAAATACGTGACGATGACACCGCCCGAATGGCGTTGCGCGCCGCGATGACGGGGCATCAGGTATTTTCGACCCTTCATTGCAACGACTCTTTCGGCGCGCTGCCTCGATTGAGCGATCTTGGACTTTCGCCGCGCACATTGAGCGGCAACATCATCGGCATCGTCGCGCAGAGGCTTGTCAGAAATCTATGCCCCAAATGCAAGCGCGTCAGGCCCGCCACTGCCGAGGAATGCGAAATTCTTTCGCTGGAGTCGGCAACAACTCCTGTTTCCATTCCCGGTTTTGCCGAGGCTCAGACGCCGTTCGAGCCGATGTTTATCATAGCCGGGCCGACCGGCTGCCCGCACTGCAACGGCACCGGATACAAAGGCCGCTCCGCCGTTGTCGAAATCCTGAACGTAACGCAGGAAATCGACGAGCTTATTGCGCGCGACGCGCCTCAAGCGGCACTGCGCGCGCAGGCCAAGGCGCAAGGTTTCAGGCCCATGGGCGCGGATGGAATCGCGAAGGTTCTGAGGCAGGAGACCAGCCTTGAGGAACTGCGCCGCAATGTCGATCTGACGAGGGCCAAATGAGGAACCTTAAGGATTGGAAGAATTGGGCCGCAGAACGCATTCTTTTGATGGTTGGGGAGGAAGGCGTGATTGTCGTGCCTCACGGCATCGAAGATGGCGAGCCTTTTTTCGCGGCTTCCGAAAGCGAACTCGCGGCGCATGAAGTTATGGATTATCTTGCGCAGCATCCTCGCGCCCGCGTCACGCTTCTTGCCGACACATTCGCACAGGATTATTGCGAAGACGATTTACCTCCTTTGAGTTTTTTCGACAAGCCCCGGCTGGTACGGCGAAGGCTTCAGCAAAAGTACGGATCAGCGACGCTTGCCGCATATCTTTCTTTTAAGAAGACGCCGCATCGCGTTTTGATGATCGGACTTCATGAGCCGAGCCCGTTGTTTGCATGGGCCAAGCGGACACAAGAAAGGCTTCCGGACATTTCTCTTTTGCCGGTGGAAGGCGCGAAGATGCTGGCCCGGCTAATGCCTGAGGCGGCTTCCGGCTGGGCGATGCTGTTGAGCCGCCAGAAAACAGGCGGTTTCCGGCAGATTGTGACGTATAAAAACGACCTCGTTTTTACGCGGCTGACGGCTGCTTCCGATCATGAGGAAGGCTTGGCGCAAGATGTGAAGGCGACCATTGACTATCTTGCGCGGCTGGGCCTGAAGGGCGCGGACCCAATGTCGCTTCTCGTCCTGGCGTCAAAAGACGCTCCTGCCCCAAAGCTACCGGAGTTCGGTTCGATCCATTATCTTACGCCCGCCGAAGCGGCAACCCGGCTCAAGCTGGGCTTAATACCGGCGGATGACGATCCGGCGGCGGATATTCTCTTCGCGTCGCACTTTCTTTCGAACCCGAGACCCCGGCTTTCGCTTATGCTGCCTGAAACGCGGGTCGCCCGGCAAAAAGTCGAGCTCCAGCGGTGGGGATCACGCTTGGCTTATGGAGGCCTCGCGGTAGCGTTGCTGGCCACAGTTTGGCGAGCCTCAGATCTCGCCAACACTATGTATCAGGCGCAGAAGGAAGCTTTTGAGCTGACAAAAGGGCAGCGTCTTCTTGACGAGACAAGGCAAAAGGCCGGACCGCTTACGGAACCCTTGGGGATCATGCGCGAGGCTCTTGAAAGGCGGAGAATTTATGACGCGCCCCGATTGGAGCCATGGCACGCGCTGAATGAGCTTTCGAGCGGGCTTGATTGGAAGTCGAGAGTCTCGAAGATTGAATGGAGGGTCGAAGGAGCCTCGGAAAGCGTTATGGTAGCACTGCGGCTACCGGATGATGAAGATTCTGGCGACCGCGCCGACAAGGTTGCGGCGTTTACCGCGCTTACGCAGGCTATTGCAGGGGCGATGTCCGATTATCGGCTGGCGGAAATCAAGCCGCCTTATCCATCGCTTCCAAACGAAGCCGTTACCGCGACCCAAGAAACGGTCGAAGTACCGGATGGCCAAGTCAGATTCGAGAGGCATCTTCCATGATTGAGTTTCAGGCCCATAAAAAATGGATTGGGCTGCTTGCGCTTGCCGCGCTCATAGGCCTTGGCAACGCGCCTCTCTTGAGCATCGCGCTTGAAAAGGCCGAACATAAACGGGCCTCGCTCCAGCGTCAGAAAAAACAAGCGCTTGCGGATCTGCGGCAGCTTAAAGACGACATCATGGCCGCGCAAAACATGAAAAGCGAAATCGACGCGGCAGAGGCTCAAAAAGACCTTGCGCCCATTGACCGGCTTCGGGCCGCGCGCACTCTTGAAGAGCGGGCGGAAGAAGCTCTTTTTTCAAACCTGTCATACGCTTTTTCGCCTGAGGAAAAGGCTGAATTCGATACCGTCGGCGCGGGCAAACAACGGCTAGCCAAAAGCAAATGGAACGTGAAAGCCGATGTCCCAAGCGATACGGACGCTTATGCTTTCCTCGACACGCTTGCGCGCACGCTTCCGGGAAGACTGACTGTCCTTCAGCTTTCTTTGGAAAGGATCAATGCCCGCGAAACGTCGAACGCCAATCTTCGTTTTGCAGCATCGGGCGAATGGCTTTCCAATGGCGCAAGCGCCAATCCCGCGGAGAAACGCCCATGAGCAAAGCATTCGCTTTTGTTTTCTGCGCGCTATTCTGTTGTTCCGCTTTTGCGCAAGACAGCGACAGGCCTCCGCAGGCCTCGCTGTTTCTCACGCCGCAGGAGGAGCATGAGGCCGAGATGCTGGCGCGGCGTCTCTCTCCGCCGGGGAAAGGCGACTTGCATCTTGGCGCCGTGCTTTATTATGGGCCGGAAGACTGGACTCTGTGGCTTCAGGGCGAGAAGTGGACGCCTTCGACCCGCCGCGAGGGAATAAAAATTTTGGAGGTAGGCGAAAGCGCGGTCAGAATTCTTTGGACTAATCCCGAAGACAATGCGCCGCTGGAGGTAACGCTTCATCCTAACGAGGCTTACCAAATCGCCACAGGAAAAATCATTCTGGACCGTTAAGCCGACACAGGCTCGGTTGGAATGAGCTTCGAAACGGCTTCCCTGCCCTGCTTGTTTTCGACATAGTCGGCCAACGCGACCACCACACGCCGGTCAAACTGCGTTTCGATCTGGGCCAAGAGATTCTTGATCGCTTCGTCGATGCTCAACGCCTCGCGCCATGCGCGGAGGCTTATCATGCCGACAAAAGCGTTCGCGACCGCGATGATGCGCGCGGTAATCAGAATTTCTTCTCCCTTCAAGCCAAGCGGACCCGCGCCATCCCAACGTTCACGAGCTTGGCGCAACGTATCGACGACCGGGCCGTCGAATTCGATCTTCTCGATCAGGCGGACGCTGCTCTTGAGAGATTGCTGTATCCATTTCATCTCGTCTTCGGTCAGCGCGCCGCGTTTGGTCAGGACTTCGCTGGGCACCAGAATCTTGCCGATGTTCATCAGGTTGCCCGCTGTTTCCGCCGACTCGATCAAAAGGCGGTCGAGGCCGAGATTGGCTGCCACGGATTTCGCGACCAGAGCCACGCAGGCCGAATGGCTCGCGGCGTACGGATCTCGCCGGTCGACAATAGTAATCAGCATGTTCACCATCTGCCGCAAAATACGCTCGCTGTGTTCACGCTCTTTCACGATTGCTGTAATGTCCTGATCGATCATCAGGACACCCGGCGTCGGGATCGTAAGGCCATCGACGGGAACGTGGACGAGTGGAATGTGCTCAGACATGATAGTCCGTTTATTGCCTTCCTCCTCAATCGTCCACGTGCGGACAAAGGGCTTGTTGGTCGACAAAGCCGTTTCGTTCGCTTTTTCGTAGCCTTCGGCATACGCCGCGCCCATTAGAGCATCGAGAGTTTTGCCAATAACGTCGGACGGAAAGCCGAGACGAAACGCTTTCGCGGCCTTGGCGTTTGCGAAGTGGGCAATGTTGTTTTCATCGGCAATAACGATGGGTTCAAGCTGGTTATCGGCGACAACGCGTAGAAGCTTCTCTTGAGCTGCCGCTTGCTTGGCCATGCGCTTGGTTTCGGCGGACAAAAGCAACGTCCGTTTCGATGTGCCGTAATACCAGACCGCCACGATACCGCCAATCATCGCTAGCAGCGCGAAGAAAAGGCTAAACTGAATCTGGCGCAAGCGCAGCTCGCTCAGCGCTAGAGCCTGATTGCGGTTGATCCGAAGCATCATGACCCATGGCGAATGGGCTATCAGGCGGCTTGTCATGAGCGTTCTTTGGGACTGCGCGTCTTTTTTCTCGCCGAAGTTTCCGGGAGATTGAAGAGCGAAAGCGGCATCGAGGTCCGGCGTGGTAAGCGCAAGCTCAGTAGCGGCATCCTTGTTTTCCTGCGGGGACAAGTACACGGCGTTGTCGCCCTCCCGGCGAAGCAGAACCGCTTCAAGCGTTTTCTCAGTGGCGCCGGGATGATGCAGAAGCTTGAAAAGATCGGCATCGACGTTCTTTATAGCCACCAAACGGCCTATAGGCTGCGCAGAGTCGTCGGCCTGTATCGGGTAGATCGGCTCCACCCAACCGATGCGGGACTTGCCTCGATCAGTTGTAAAAATGTCGATGAGAGAAGGTTTGTCCTTCGGCGCAGCCTCGATTTTTGCGGCCAGCTCTTGGGGAATTGTCGCGAGGCCGGATGTAGCAACGAGGATTTTGCCATTCTTGAGTATAGCGATACCGACGCCTGAGGCCGGGCGGACGTTGGCAGCGACGGATTTGAGTTCTTTCGACGCAGGTTCGACAAAGCCGAGACGGTCGGCGGTCATGGAAAGCAGATTGCGCAGGAAGACGGCTTGGGCGGGGTCTTCGGCAGTTCTGGCATCGGCCTCACTTAAAAGCTCGCTAAGATAAAGCTGGAGCGACGGATTCGAAGCCACGCCACCGAGTTCCTTGGAGTGCCTATCGAGCCAGCTTTCCACGTCCGCCGCGCGGCTGTCGGCGATCAGCGCAAGACGGTTTTGCCATGCGAGAAGTTCGCGATCTTTCTCGGACGCCACAAAGCGCATCACAGCCGCGCTTCCGATAATCGCAATCGCAGCGACAATCGCGATCAGCACCTTGGGGTTGATAGACGGGCTTTTGAGCTTCGGCATCATCTCGCTTGCCATCGCGCTTTGTGTACTCGTCATTGGCTACCCTTTCCCGTTCTAATCCAGCATGAAATGCTGCCACCAGTGCTCTTCGTTAATAGAGTATATCGGCACGTAATGGTAGATTTTATCGGTGGAAACGACCTGCTTGATCTGGTTATCCAATATATAGTTCTTTTCATCCACAGTGACAACCAGGACGGCGTGGATCACCCCTCCGAGGTTCAGATCGCGCAGCACCGTGATGCGCATGATATCGTCCGGCACGCCTATTGCCCGCAAAGACAGGTATTTTGCAATCGCATAATCCTTGCAATTGCCACTCCTGCGCTGGAATTCATACGGCGTTTCCCAGTAATTCAGAATGTCGTCCACATAAGGATACTTGTTGACGAGCCGGTTAACCTCGACAATCTTCTCCATCAGCGGCGCGTTGCGAAGGCCTTCGAGAAAGGACTTCCACTCCTTGAGCTTGCAAGGTTGGTCGCGCTCGGAACCGCAGACTTTGTCGAGCGTATGGTTCTCGGCGCTGTATCGCGCAAGCATTCCCGTCCATCGCGGAAACATCCTGACGTTGTCCGAACGGACCTCGCGATTAACAAAATACGTGTGGATGCCCCGAATTTTCTTCACGGTTTTTTGCGGAGGCTCGGGACTTGGGGCTGGGGGCTGGGCGGGGCTCAGGGGTTGAGCCTCAGAGCTTAAAGGAATTTCAAGGGGTTGCTGGACGGGTTCTTTTTCCTGCAGCGGCGGGGCATCAACTTTTGCGGGAACTGTTGTTTTTGGCGATTCCTTCTCGGGCTCCTCGGGGGTGGGCTGAACTTCGACCGGCGTTTGTTCCGCCGCGACAACCGGAGCCAAGGTCTGCGGCGGAGTGGGCAATGCGCTCAATATCGGATAAAGGGCATCTTCGCGGATGCACCCCAAAAGCGTGCCGCACAAGACCAGCGCGCCCCAAACCCCCTCTTTTTTGACGCGAAGCGCCATATGCTCCCCGCAACCCCAAATAGATTTACACTTTGATAAATCTGGCCTTCGCCGGTTAAGAAGAGATTAAATCGGGCGGAATTTGGTTGCTAACTTGCGTTAACCCTAAGCCCATTTATGCGACAGGCTTTCGTCCCTGCTTTACGTAATCCGCGATGAGAAACGCCAGCTCCAAAGCTTGCGTTGCGTTGAGGCGCGGGTCGCAATGAGTTTCGTAGCGGTCGCCAAGATCCGCATCCGTAACGGCGGATACGCCGCCGATGCACTCGGTGACCTCTTTGCCGGTCATCTCCAGATGGACTCCGCCCGCAGGCACGCCTTCAGCGCGGCAGGCGTCAAAGAAGCCGCGAACTTCGGCCAAAATATCGCTGAAGTTGCGGGTTTTGTAACCGCTTGCCGATGCGTGCGTGTTGCCGTGCATCGGGTCGCAGCACCAGGCTTCCATCCGGCCTTCCTTCTTGAGCGCGCGAAGAAGCGGCGGAAGCGTGCGCCCCACGTTGTCGTGGCCCATGCGCGAGATGAGCGTCAAACGGCCCGGTTCGTTGTCGGGATTCAGGATTTCGACAAGGCGCATCAAATCGTCTGCCGTGATTTTCGGACCACACTTAAGGCCGATGGGGTTTTTGACTCCACGAAGGAATTCTACATGTGCGGAATCAGGCTGGCGCGTGCGCTCGCCGATCCACAACATGTGGGCGGAAACGTCGTACCAGTCGTTCGTCGTGCTGTCGATGCGGGTCAGCGCCTGCTCATACGGCAACAGCAACGCTTCGTGCGAGGTGTAGAATTCAGTTTCGCGAAGCTGGGGCGCCGTTTCGGACGTGATGTTGCACGCCGCCATAAAGTCCAGCGTTTCGGCAATGCGGTTGGAGAGTTCACGGTATCGGCTTCCCTGCAAGCTCTGTTCTACAAAATCCAGATTCCACTGATGAACGCGGTGTAAATCGGCATAGCCGCCTTGCACGAACGCCCGAAGCAGGTTCAGCGTCGCGGCGGACTGGTTGTAGACCATGAGCATGCGCTCGGGATCGGGTTCGCGGTCATCTTCGGTGAAGTCGAGGCTGTTCACGATGTCTCCGCGATAGCTTGGCAACGTCTTGCTGTCGCGCGTTTCGCTGTCCGAGGATCGTGGCTTGGCGAATTGCCCCGCCATGCGTCCAACTTTCACCACAGGGACGCCGCCCCCCTGAATAAGCACAATGGCCATTTGCAGGATAATGCGGAAGGTGTCGCGAATATTATTGGCTGAGAATTCCGCGAAGCTCTCGGCGCAGTCGCCTCCTTGTAAAAGAAAGGCCTCGCCCCTTGCGACCTGCGCCAGCCGCTTTTTCAGATTGCGCGCTTCGCCCGCGAAGACGAGCGGCGGCAGCTTGGCCAATCGAACTTCGACTTCGGTAAGCTGCTTGGCATCGGCGTATGTCGGCATTTGACTGACGGGCTTTGTGTGCCAACTGCCGGGAGTCCAGATATCCATTTTTGTCATGTCGTTCGCCTTTAATGATGGTCGCCCGTTCTTAACAGGCTTTTATAATGATCCGATTAACGATGTGGGGGGAGAATCGAGTGTGTGCTTCCGGGGCTACCGGAACCAATAAAAGTACCCGCAAATGTACGCGCCGCGCGATGAGTCGGCAGCAAGCACACCTATATGGAATTCCTTCGTTGTCATCATTTAAAAATAACAGGCCCTGTTTTTGAAAGCAAATAAAATTGGGGTTTTTTCGTGGAATTTGATGTTGAAAGCATTTGGCTGCATTGTCCGTCCCCAAGGGGAAGAATATAACCCGGCTGTATTTCTTACAGTTTTTGGAGTTCTTCCATGTCCGTCGACGCTGCAGTCCCTTTTGAAGATTCCTTCCTTTCCCCCAATCGCTTTACGCGTCCTTCCGGCGATTTATTTCTGAACGATGCCATCATGGCAATGCCCGGGTCCGCGACAATCAAAATTGGCAATTTATACAAGGCCCTGCCTCCGGAAGAACAAAAAGACGCCTGCGACCTTTCCTTGGGACAACTCAACGGTACGGACTTCCCGACTCCGAAACATGTTATCGACGCCATGATTTCGGCCCTCAAAAATAACATGACTGGCTACACACCCGCAGGCGGCACAAAAGAGTTCCGGGCTGCGGTCGCTCACAAGTTCCGTCGCGATAACAAGTTGCACTATGAACAGGACGAAGTTATGGGCGGCGCTGGCGGCAAGCAGATTCTTTTTAATGCCTTTGCCGTCACGCTAAACGATGGCGACAGCGTTATCATGGGGGTTCCGGGTTGGGTCACTTATAAGCCCGTTGTAGAATACTTCGGCGGCAAAATGATCGAGGTCGAGACCGAATGGGACAACGATTACAAAATGACCGCCGCCCAACTGAGGGAGGCTCTTCAAACCGCCAAGGACAACGATCAGGTTGTCAAATGGGTCATCCTGAATTCCCCAAGCAACCCGACGGGAGCGCTCTACACCAAACAGGAACTTCGCGAAATCGCAACAGTCATGAAAGATTTTCCCGATACAGGGATTCTTTCGGACAACGTTTACGAGTATCTCATCCTCAACGAAGAGGACAAATTTTGCGACATCGCACAGGTGGTTTGCGACCCTGAAGACCCAATTGAACTTAAGAATCCCATTCTTATCGCAAGCGCTAGCTCAAAATCCGATGCAATGACGGGATTACGCACCGGGTACGGAGCAGGCCCGGCTTGGCTCATTGCAGCGATGATAAAATTTTCAGAGCAATCGACAAACAACCCTAATTCAGTCGCTCAAGAAGGAGCAAGAGCAGCTCTTGAGGAAGATCGCGATAGATCAGACTGGATCAAAACGCTTCGCGATCATCGCGATGCGGCCCAGAAAATTCTCGGCAACAAGCTTGGACGCCCCCCAAAGAGCAAACCAAACGCCTTTTATATTTTCCAAGGTGTAGAAAACGCCATCGGGAAGATAAGGCCTGACACCAACACAGTCATTGAGACAGCCGATGATTTTGCAATGTACGTATGGGAAACTCAAAGGGTGGCCGTGACCCCGAACGAAGGATTCGGCGGAAAGGATCCGGCCATTCGGATTTCTTACGCCGCAAGGAAAGACAAGCTTGAAACGGGATGCCACCGTCTTTGTGCTGCTTTCGATAAGCTTAAACCCGCCCCGGATGCCGAATTGAAGACAGGCTCCAAGGGGGTAGAACACGCGTCAACGGCAATGAATATCGATCCACAAAAGCGTCCTTCCGACAAGAAAACGTCGCTCAGAGAAGCTTTTAAAGGCGTCATGAAAAGCGCGACGCGAAGGCTGGCAAGGCTCAGGCCTGCCTATTTGAATTTTAGGGAAAAGACACAATCCTCGTTAAGCCTTTAAATATTTTCGTTCTTCAGAGTGAACAAAATCCCTTTTTTGCCTTTCCAGCAAAGGGAATGGATGTTTATTTCGAGCCTTAACGATCGAAAGCTTTATGTGATTTATTATTCTGGACCGCCTGTGCCGGAAAGGGCTAAATAAGTCCCCTTATTAATCCCTTTAGAATTAAGGAGTGATTGATGTCCGCACCCGTCGCACAACGGCTATTTAAGGTCAAACCTTCGCCGACCATGGCGATCAATAAGCTTGCGCAGGAGCTTAAAGCTCAGGGGCGCGATGTAATCGGGCTTGCGGCAGGGGAACCTGATTTCGACACGCCTGATTTCATCAAGGAAGCCGCTTATGCGGCCATCAAGGCCGGACAGACCAAATACACGGCAGTGGATGGCACCCCTGCTCTCAAGAAAGCTATTGTCGAAAAGTTCGCGCGCGAAAACGGCCTCACCTACAAAACCAATCAGATTTCCGTCGGCACCGGGGGCAAGCAGGTGATCTTTAATGCCATTTTAGCCTCCATCAGCCCCGGAGACGAAGTCATCATTCCTGCGCCTTATTGGGTATCCTATCCCGATATGGTCAATCTGGCCGAAGGCATTCCGGTGTTTGTCCAGACGACGCCAGCGAACAAATTCAGGATGAGCCCCGCCGATCTCGAAAAGGCGATCACACCCAAAACCAAATGGCTAATCCTCAATTCGCCCAGCAACCCGTCTGGCGCAGCCTACACAAAAGACGAACTGCGCGGGCTCGCCGATGTTTTGCTACGCCACCCGCATGTGTGGGTGTTGGCCGACGACATGTACGAGCATCTCGTCTTCGATAACTTCGAATTCGCAACCATCGCCCAAATCGAACCCAAGCTTTACGACAGGACGCTGACGGTCAACGGCGTATCGAAGGCCTACAGCATGACCGGCTGGCGTATCGGCTACGCCGGAGGGCCGGAAGCCTTAATCAAAAAGATGGGCGAAATTCAGGGGCATTCGACGAGCAACCCCTGCTCGATCAGCCAAGCGGCGGCGGTTGCCGCGCTTACAGGGCCGCAAGAGTTCCTGAAGGGCTGGGTCAAGGCTTTTCAGGAACGCCGCGATCTTGTGGTCGAACTCTTGAATCAATGTCCCGGCATCATGTGCCTAAAACCAGAAGGCGCTTTCTATGTTTATCCGAGTTGCAAAGGATTGATCGGAAGCAAGGCTCCTGACGGCAAAACGATTGCGAGCGACGATGATTTCGCGACGTATTTGCTCCAGAGCCAAGGCGTCGCGATCGTTCCGGGATCGGGATTCGGGCTTAGCCCGGCATTCCGCATTTCTTACGCCACGTCGGCGGAAACGCTCCGCGAAGCCTGCAAACGGATTAAGTCCGCGTGCGAGATCCTTTCAGGAGTCGGCAAAGCAGCGTGATGGACATACCTTCTGCCCTTCTGCCCACGCGCTACGGAAAGTTTGAGCTTCAGATTTTTCTGTCCGACGGAATTGAGCACATTGTCCTGATTAAAGGGATTCTTGCGGACAACTGCCTTGTGCGGCTGCATTCGGAATGCGCGACCGGCGATATCTTGGGGTCTCTCAGGTGCGACTGCCGGGACCAGCTTGAAGAGTCTTTGGACATCATCGAGCGTGCAGGAAGCGGGCTTCTCGTTTATATGCGCGGGCAAGAAGGTCGGGGGATTGGCCTTTCGAACAAGATACGCGCCTATGCCCTGCAGGAACAGGGAATGGATACCTACGAAGCCAACGTTCATTTGGGCTTTGCGCCCGACGCGCGGAACTATGCCGTCGCCGTAAACATTCTTAAGCACTTCAATCTGAAAAAAGTGCGGTTGCTCACTAACAACCCGGACAAGATCGAAGCGCTTGAAGAAGGAGGGATCGAAGTCACGGAAAACGTGCCCCTGTGGACAGCGACAAACCCCTATAATGAAAGATATATCGCATCCAAAAAAGCGCGGATGGAGAAAAGGTAAAAACAAGCCGAACTTTCAGGGGCGGGGCTTACAACTGATCTCCATTTAATATTTTCTTTCGTCAAAAACTGTTTTAAACACGGGCTACCGAAGCTTTCCCGAACGCTTATGCCCCGTGTTTCAATATCTGAGACAGTTCATTCCGCCAGCCTACAACTGGCTTGCGCGGGCGTCGAAGAGCCTCTTCTGAATGTGCGCGTTCTCTTGGGCCATGCTTTGGGAATAAAGCCCGATAGCTTGCGGAACCATATGGATCGCGCTCTCACCGAAGCCGAGGCCACCCTTATCGCATCGCTTGTCGAGCGCCGGTCGAAACGCGAGACGCTGAACCGGATTATCGGACGGGGGGAATTTTGCGGGCTTTGGTTCGAGCTTAACGAGGCGACGCTCGAACCAAGGCCCGAAAGCGAGATTATCGTCCGCGCAATTTTGGAAAAGCTCGGGAAACCAGTTTGGAAATCCCGGATAAAAAAGCCTTTGCGCATTCTCGATCTCGGAACTGGGTCCGGATGCATCATGCTTTCGCTCTTGCACAATTTGCCTAACGCAACCGGACTTGCAATTGATATTGCGCCGCGCGCTATCAAAAAGGCGGAAGAAAACGCCAGAAGGCTTGGGCTCAATCGTCGCTGCGCTTTCCGGCTCAACAACTGGGCTTCCGGCATCAGTGAGGCTTTCGATATCCTCTCTTTCAACCCGCCCTACATCCCTCGTTCGGATATACCGAAGCTCCAACCCGCCGTGCGCAACTATGATCCCATTCTGGCGCTTGAAGGCGGAGAAGATGGCCTTGACCCGTATAGGACCGTGATCCCTTCTCTGCCACGGCTGTTGAAGAGCGGAGGATTTGCAGGGATCGAGCTAGGAGATGGGCAAACAAACGAAGTCGGACGCATGCTAAAGCAGTCGGGATTTACCGACATTTCTTTGTATGCCGATTTTCGCGGGTTTGAACGCGTGTTTGTGGTCAGAAAAACATAAAACGCGAGCGATTTTGGCATGCTTCTAATTGATTTTTCCAAGATCAGGTATTATATTTATTTGATATTTATCTAATTTTTTTGGAATCATTATGGCGAACATGCAGAACGAGAATGTCGAAAATTATGTGTCCGTTCAGCCGAAATCCATCGCTGAGAAAATAATCGACAAAGCCAAAAAGCATCCTGTCGTTTCCGGCATAATCGCGGTTGGCGCCGTTGCTGCGTGGAAACTCAGTGAAAGCCCATGGCGTTACAGGCTGATGTATAAGCTTTTGGGGAAAGAGGACATTTCCCGGACCAAAGAAATCGTCGTTTCTCCCGCAGCGTCCTCTCTAACCGTCCCGGGCGTGGACACCACAACACACACAGCCGAGTTCCGTTATTCGACAAACGGCAACGAATACGTTCAAAATACCGACGGGACCATTACGTTCTCTGGCCACGTTAACGGAAACGAGATTACTGCAATCATTTCCGAACCCAAGGACGGGCCCATTACCGTCAAAATCGGCGATCAGATCACAGATTTTTCGAAGCTTCCTCCGGATGCGCGGTTCCATGAGGTCACGGCACTGCCCATCGATGTCCGGTTGAGGGCGCATGAGTTCAAGCAGGACTTGGATTTTAAAATCGAGCATGGCGCATGGCCCGCTCATTCTGCCTCGGGTTCCACTGGATGTTTGGATTCCCCTCATGCGGGGCAGTGGAACGGCAATTACGTCGATTTAAACGACGGCAAAGGCCTTGCGGAAGCGCACATGGGCTTACATCTTGATGACGCTACTCTCGAAAAGATCGCGAATGCGGCGGAACATCTTTTGGGTCCGCACAGCGCCATCTACCATGCGGTCGAACATGGATTGGCGGGGATTCCCGGCTTCTCCGATCAGGTTTTCGCGGGAGTCGAAGGGGCTGCTGATGCGGTTTTTGCGCACTCCTCAATTTCCAGGGGCATCCTTACAGCTGTTACCATTGCCCCGTCCCTTTGGATGGGTAAGGAAGAATTGGATAAGATCGAAGCAACCTACCGGACCGCGCTCCATTTGAATCCTTCCCCTGAGGACATAAAGCGGAAAATGGATCAAGGGATTGCGTTGTTTGATCGTGGGGCCGGTATTGAGACACAATGTCATCTTGAGCAATCCTCAGACAAAGCACAAAAGGGGACCGAACTGCCACGGCGGAATATTCTTGGGTTGAGGTCCAAACCAACGACTGGACTGAATTTATAAGCTCACGTTGTCCTAATCTCGACGTGCGACGCGTAGAGAAAAAAGCCAGACGGTCTGTAAGCCGGGTTCTGTCACCGCTTGCGCGGCGGACGATCATTCATCTAGGACGTTCGTTGCCGAACACCTCAAGCAACCAACCCGAGCCGCTCGCGGGGAAAAAGCGGCGCGCGTCGAAACGCGCTTTGCGGCTCCTATTCGGTTTTGCTTCGGGTGGGGTTTTCCATGCCGCCTCCGTTGCCGGAGGTGCGGTGCGCTCTTACCGCACCTTTTCACCTTTTCCCGCACGTTAACCATACGGGTAGTTTGTTTTCTGTGGCACTTTCCTTTGAGTTGCCCCAACCGGACGTTATCCGGCACCCTTTTCCCCTGAAGCCCGGACTTTCCTCCTGTCACCTGAAATAAAGAAAAGTGTTTAAAATCAAGTAACTATTTTCTTTATTTCAGGTGACAGGCGATCATCCGACCGTCTGGCTCCGCTATTGTACAAAAACGAGTGTCGCAAAAGAACAACATTTTTTTGAAAAACACGGCCTAAGGCAAAAAACGCCAATTTTTATAGGATAATATTGCTCAATCAGTGCTATTTCTGTCCCATTCTGATAACGGATTCCCCTAGGAGCAAACATGAAGAAGATTTTCGTATCACTCGCGGCCCTTGCTATTGCAGTTGCCGCCGGACAAGCGCGCGCAGAAGTCGCCCCCGGCTGGTATGTCGCTCCGGGCGTCGCTCTGACGTTCGGTGAGAACTCGACGATTCATGCGCCCACCGGCAAAACAGAAGCCAGGACCGAAAATACCAACGTCGGATTCCTCGGCGCGGTCGGCTATGCCGTCGGCAACGGGTTGCGCTTCGAAATCGAGTATCTGCATGACCAGCACAATCTCACCGAAGTGGGAAACACGGCTGCTTTCGGCCACATCAGCAACAATGCGTTGCTCTTTAACGCTTACTATGATTTCAAGACCGGCACCATCTTCACACCGTACATCGGTGGCGGCATCGGCCCGGACTTTGTCCATCTAGAGAACTACGGCGTTCCTGGAGCCCAACTTAACGGCGATGCAACCGTTGCGGCCTATCAGGGCATTGCGGGCGTTTCGGCCCAATTGGACGACAATTGGTCCGTTACTGCCGACTATCGCTATTTCGGTTCGTTTGATCCGAAGGTTTCCTACACCGGCGGCGGCCAGGCTCGCATGAGCAACGCTTCGCACAACATGGTTGTCGGCGTTCGCTACAGCTTCGGCGAGGAAAAGGCTGTTCAGCCCCTTCCTCCGCCTTTGCGCGAGGTTCAGGCTCCCGCAGTCAAGGCCGCCGTTCCGGCCCAGGTCGCCGTCGCGCCTGTCGAGGAGAACTTCACCGTGTTCTTCGACTTCGACAAGTCGATCCTTACGCCGGAAGCCAAGAAGGTCATTGCGGCTGCCGTCGCGAAGATCAAGAGCAACGGTTTTGCCCGCATCGTCGTTACGGGTCACACCGACACGGTCGGTACAGCCGAGTACAATCAGAAGCTTTCCATCCGCCGCGCAAATGCGGTTAAAGCCGAATTGACAAGGCTTGGCATCGGGGCTTCGTCCATTACGGCCCAAGGTGTCGGCGAGAATGACTTGCTTGTTCCGACAACCGAAGGCATTCGCGAGGCGCAAAACCGCCGCGCCGAGATTGTCTTGGGCAAGTAAGTCCGGTAAACAGATAAAAAGAACGCCGTCCAATAGGCGGCGTTTTTTTATCCCTTTCGCACTTTTTCAAGAGTCTTCTGTGGAGAATGGCTTATAAGCGGAGGTTTGCGTATGCCTCGAGAAGAGAGACTTCGGGAAAAACTCCGTAAGCAATAGTCTTGCTCTTCACGGCATTTGTACCGCCAATATTTCTTGCGGACGAACGAGAAGAAGCAAGCCGTAGGCATCGCCCAGTTTATACTTTGGCTTTCGGTTGGGCGCTTTTGCAGTTGGTATTGGTTAACATGGGGTACTCTCCGTATTGGAGGTTTCGTCTGAGTCCCCCATTTAGTACCTACTTTTTTGTGGCTCGTCCGAGCGCAGCCAAGACATCCTTGGAAATAGAAGTCTTCAAGATCATGAGGTTAGCTCTCTTGAAAGACTTGCTTAAAAGTCCTTGGTCATACAAGTGGTGCCGTTGGAGGGATTTGAACCCCCGACCTTGGCTTTACGAAAGCCCTGCTCTACCTCTGAGCTACAACGGCACTTGGCTGGATAAGCATTTGCTCATAAAGGCTTCTATCCCCTTCGTCAACGGATTTTGCGTAATTTCCAGATGTCTATAATCATAAATCTTTCTTGGTCCGCACAACTCGCGTTGTCCTTTTCAGCAATGCACGGCCCTCCGGCAAAAAACCTCCGGCGGGCGCATTCACTTTAGTTCTATCCTTCGCGCGATCTCTCCGGTTCCACATGCGCCAGCACTCGGAACACCTCGGGGTACTTTTGCCTGATCTTCCTCTCGAACGCATCCACCGTTTCATGAATTTCTGAAACTGTTCGGTCCGAATTCGTCCGACAGTGGAAAAACACCAGCATCCCGACATCCGTCTTACGCGCGCGAACCTTGTGTAGGCTATGAAGAGATCCCGTTTCTGCGAGAAACATTTCGAGCTGAGACTTGATCAATGCGAGATCCTGCGGATCGACATCCACGCCATCAATGCCACGATCCTGCAGAGGTTCCAAATGCGTCTCGACTTCAGCGTCTTCACCAAACTCGGCGCGCATATCGGCTTCCAGCTTAGATGCGATCTCATGCGCCTCTTGAATCGAACGCCAGCCTTCAACTTCCAGATCGAACCCGACCGAAAGCCTTCCCTTCGAATGGTGCGCGGTAATGTGATGCACGTTAGCGCCGTGGTTAGCCGCTATAATTGCGACACGCTGTTGAACCGTCTCGTTATTCAATGCCAAAGGATGCGTTGCGATAGACACTTCGGCCTCGGGACTCTGCGCGTGGACGGTATCAACAATTTTCTGGCGTATGCCAGCAACGCGATCCTGCGAAAGGCCGCGGCCCACCGCAATGTCAGCCTCGACGAAAAAGATGTTTCCTGCGGGCCTTACGCGCACACGCGATACCCCCGCCACGCCCGGAACCGACTCGATTAGCGAACACATACGCTCACTTGCGCCCGCCGGAACAGTATCGATCAGCGTGTCGATCGTTCTTTTCCCCATTACCCAGCCCGCATGGCAAACGAACAAAGAAACGCCGATAGCGGCGAGAGCATCGCCCTTCGGCCATCCTAGCGCAACCAGCCCCAATCCGAGTAAAACGACGCCCGAGCTAAGCACATCCGAACTAAAATGAAGCGCATCGGCTTCAAGCGCCTGGCTCTTGGTCTTCTTGGCCACTTTTTTCAGTGCGCCCGCTCTCGAAAGGTCGATGACAATGGAAACAACGATCACGGCCACCGACCACCAAGTGGCCTCGACCTCGATCTTCCCGCTAAGCAACCTATCGGCGGCTTCGTAGATAATCCAGAAGCTCGTAATAAAAAGAAGGGCGGTTTCCGCCAAAGCCGCCATACTCTCGACCTTGCCATGACCGTAAGGATGCGTATCGTCAGCGGGCCGGTCGCTGATGCGCACAGCCATGAACGTCAAAACAGTCGCCCCAAAATCGAGAAAACTGTGAAGCCCCTCCGAAACAAGGCCCAAGCTTCCCGTCATGAACCCAACGGCAAACTTGCCGATGGTCATAAGAGCGCTGGCTGCCATTGAGCTAAGAGCAACAGCCTGTTTTTCAGCAGATGACATTAGTCCCTCTCAAGAAAAAAAGGAGTCGTGAAACCGCACGCGCCGCCCAAGTCAGGCCCGCTGAACCGGCTTTTTCATCAAATCGCCGCGCATGATGTACCACTGCTGCAGGATGCCAAGAAGGTTGCTCCACGTCCAGTAGATCACAAGCCCCGCGGGCATATTCGACAAAAGATAAGTGAAAAAGATCGGCATGAACGTCATCGCGCGCGCCTGAGACTTGTCGGGCGGCTGCGGCGAAAGCTTTTGCTGCAAGAGCATGCTGATGCCCATGAGGATCGGCCAAGCACCTATGTGCATTAGCCCTGTGAAAAACGACGGCACCCCCCATGGCGCGAGGCCGAACAAATTAAACCACGATGTCGGATCTGGCATGGACATATCGCGAATCCACCCAAAAAACGACGCGCCGCGCATTTCAATGTTAACGTAAAGCACTTTATATAGCGCAAAGAAGATCGGGATCTGAATCAGCGTCGGCACGCAGCCCGAAAGAGGATTGACCTTCTCGCGCTTGTAAAGGTCCATCATCTCCTGGCCAAGCTTCGCCTTGTCGTTAGCGAATCTTTCCTGAAGCTTCTTGATTTCCGGCTGAATGGCCTTCATGCGCGCCATCGAATGATATGACTTTTGCGACAAAGGCAGCGTCACGAGCTTCAAAAGGATGGTGAACAACAGGATGGCCACCCCCATGTGCCCTACGGCGTGTTCAAGCGCTGTCAGCAGGAAGAGGAAAGGCTTGGTCAGAAAATAAAACCACCCGAAATCAATTGCTTTATCGAAATGGGGAATATTGTATTTCTCGGCGTATGTATCGAGAAGGCTCACACGCTTGGCCCCTGCGAACAAATGCGATACGCGCTCAACGCTTGAGCCAGGAAGAACCGTCACGCCTTTTCCACGGAAATCGACTTGATAAAACCCATCCGCGGGCGAAGAAGCCCCGGCCCCGTTATAAACGAACTCGCCGATGATCTTGTCGTCCTGCGGAGGAACCATCGCGACAAGCCAGTACTTGTCGGTGACGCCAAGCCACCCGCCGGTACTGTCGATGACCATCTTCTTTTCGTCCGCCATCTTTTTGTATTTGAACTCCTCGAGCGTCCCGTTGAGCACGCCGATCCCCCCCTCAAGGACGACGCCGGACCGCCCCGCCTCGGCAGGAGTTCCCTGCCGCGCGACGATGCCGAACGGGTAAAGCGTCACAGGCGATTTACCGCTGTTAGTCACGCGTTCGGTGACGGTGAACATTGCCTGATCGTCAACCGCAATGGTGCGCTCAAAAAGCTGGCCCTCGCCATTGTTCCACGTCATCCGCACCGAATGGTCGGGCGTAAGCTCCTTACCGTCCGCTTTCCAAACGGTATCCGCCGACGGGACAGCAATAGAGATGGAGTCGGAAAGCCAGTTGAATTCGGCATAATAAGCCTTCGGCTTGGCAGCTCCCGACGGCGACAGAAGTGTAATCGGCCGATCTTCTTTGTCGGCGGTTTCGCGATAGCGCGTCAAAAGCAGATCGTCGAATTTAGCGCCTTTCAAATTGATCGATCCCGAGAGTTGAGGCGTCGAAATCGCGATTCGGGGAGTCTCTTTAAGAATCTCGGCGCGATCATGCGAAACCCTCTGAGCCTGAATTGCCCCTTTTTCCCGATCTTGCTGAAGCGCCACCGGGACCTGCTGCCCCGCCGTCTGCCCGGACCGAACAGCCTGAGGCTTCCCATAAAAGTGCTGGAAACCGATCAAAATGGCGAAAGAAAGGATGATGGCGAGGAAGATATTATTATTACTGTTGTTCATCTAAAGGTTCTCTCACTCATAAGTTGGCGCGCCGCCAACGGATCGTGGTATAAGCCAAAGCGTATGGGTACGGAACGAGTTCAACTAACAGGTATTTGCCCGGGGGAAAAGCGTTAAATGGATAAGTTAATATCCGAGCTGTCTCCAAAACTAACATCCCCACGCAAGGGAGAGCCTAATCTGGATTCTGTATCCGCGCGTTTCAATGACATCCAGATGCGTTCCAGTCTTCTCGCGTTGATATTACGAGCCCTTATATGGGTTTACCGACATTCGCTTTCAATGTTTCTAGGCCGTCAATGTCGATATATCCCCACTTGCTCAGCTTATGCCGACGAAGCGATCCGCCTCCATGGCGCTATAAAAGGGGGGAAATTGGCGCTGAAACGAATCTGCCGCTGCCACCCGTGGGGAGGGTACGGCTACGACCCGGTGCCACGAGAGTGAAATTTTCCCGAGAACACCTTCACCTTCTTCTTCATGGTAAGAAAATGGTGCCTAGGGACGGAATTGAACCGCCGACACGGGGATTTTCAGTCCCCTGCTCTACCAACTGAGCTACCTAGGCATTAAAGGGCATTCGCAATTAGGCGATGCTTATAGGCAAGGAAAACGGCCTTGTCTACCCTTCGCGACAAAAAATGCCGATCCTGATGGTTAAAACCGCGCTCGCCCCCCGGTTTACTCACTCCTGTCCTCAAAAGCCGAGCCCTCCTTGTCCAAATTCGCCTCTTCCTCGTCCGTTTCGTCGGACGCCACCCTGTATCCCTCGCTAAGCCATTTTCCCAAATCGACTTGCGCGCAACGCTTCGAGCAAAACGGCCTGAACTTCTTTTCCGAGGGCTTTTGGCAAATTGGGCAACGGCCCTCTTTCGTGGCCATTAAAACCTCCATCCCGCGCTTTTCAGGATTTGCGAGGTCTCGAACAACGGCAGGCCCACAATCCCGGAATACGACCCCGAAATAAACCGGATCAGTCCCGCAGCTTTCCCTTGTATAGCGTACCCGCCTGCTTTGCCAATGCCCTCGCCACACCGCGCATAAGCCTCGATCTCGCTTTCCGAAAGCTTATGAAAAATCACGATGCTGTCGCAGAGTCGCCTTAAAATCCGTCCATCCGGCGCGCGAATGGCAACGCCCGTATACACATGGTGCCGCCGCCCCGACAACAATCTAAGGCACTCCTGTACATCCTCCAACGTCCGCGCTTTCGGCAAAACCCGTCGTCCCACAGCCACAACGGTGTCAGCGGCCAAAATAAAGGCGCCTGCGCCCTCGCGTCCGGCAGCAGCCTTAAGTTTTTCCAAAGACATCCTTTCGGCAAACTGCCGAGGCTTCTCGCCAAGCTTTGCGCGTTCGTCCACGTCCGCTGCCGTCACCCTGTTCGGAACAATGCCTATATCTGCAAGAAGCGAAAGCCGCCTCGGCGAAGAAGAAGCAAGAATAAACTCGGGTTTCGACATTACATCGCCACAAAACATGTTTGGCTTCCAAAGGAGGCCCATTGAAAAACTTGACAATATATTAACATTATTCAGGCTATTAGATAGGTCATTTTAGTTCTCTCGGAGACTTTTGTGAATCGGTTCTCGCTCTTTTTAGGAATAGCTTTGACAACCGTATGGGCTCCTCCCGTCCGCGCCGAAAGCCCTGTCGCGCCTCCCAAATCAGCGTTTATCCAGCCTCATCGGGCGATTTACCGGATGAAGCTGGGCTCGGCCAAAAACGGAAGCCCGGTTACGGATGTCAGCGGCACCATGGCTTTTGAATGGAAAGACGTTTGCGACGCATGGGCAGTCCAGCAAAAACTCCGGTTGCATTTCTCTTACGCCGACGGCGACGATCAGGATATGGTCAGTTCCGAACTGACCTGGGAATCCAAGGATGGTAAAAAATACAATTTCAACGTCCGCCGCGCAACGAACGGGCAGGAAAACGAAACCTACCGGGGTAAAGCCGCCCGGAATCAAGACGGCACCGTTTCAGTCGCCTATACCATTCCGGAGGATAAGACGCTGACGCTTCCTGAAGACACCCTCTTTCCCTCGGCGCATACAGAAAACATTCTCTCACAAGCTGCTTTTGGAGAAAAGTTTTTTTCACGCCGCGTCTTCGACGGAACGGACGAAGACGGATCCAGTGACATAAGTGCATTCATTTCCGCAAAACATGCCTCATCCGGAGAAAAGGAAATTGCAAAATTGAAGAAGAACCCTTTATTGTCTCAAGCTCATTGGCCCGTCCATCTGGCGTTTTTCAAGATCGGAACGGAAACCGGCGAGCCCGACTATGAAATGGATATAAACCTCCTTCCGAACGGCGTTGTTCGCCAGATGAAGGTAGACTACGGAGAATTCTCCGTAGTCGGCACTTTGGAAGAATTACAAGCGATACGGCCTCAGAATTGCCCATGACTTACGATATGCACCGCAAAAAGCTTGTTATGATTGTTGAGGACAACGAGCTGAACCTTAAGCTGTTCCGCGACCTTCTTGAAGCGCATGGTTACGGAACTCTGCACACGCATGACGGTTTTCAAGTCCTTGATCTTGCACGCAAAAATCGCCCCGACCTGATCCTCATGGACATCCAGCTTCCCGAAGTCTCGGGCATCGAAGTCACGGGCTGGCTCAAAGCCGACGAAGAGCTTAAATCCATCCCCATCATCGCCATCACCGCCTTCGCAATGCGCGGAGACGAAGAAAAAATCCGTGCCGCTGGATGCGACGACTATCTCTCGAAGCCCATTGCCGTTCACCAGTTCATCGCAACCGTCAAAAAGTATCTGTAGCACCAAGCCATGTCTGCCCGCATCCTGATCGTTGATGATACGCCCCTGAACGTCAAGCTAATGACGGCCAAACTTGCGCGAGACTACTATTTTGTGTCGACGGCCTCGAACGGCAAGGAAGCGCTGAAAAAAGTCGCCGAGGAAAAGCCCGACCTCATTTTGCTCGACGTGATGATGCCGGAGATGGACGGCTTCGAAACATGCCTGCGCTTAAAGAGGAATCCGGCGACGGCATATATCCCGGTCATCATCGTCACAGCGCTGTCTGATATCGAAGACCGTGTCAAAGGACTTGCTGCCGGAGCCGACGATTTTCTGACCAAGCCTATCAACGACATCGCCCTAATGGCGCGCATTCGCTCGCTTTTACGCATGAAAGTGCTGATGGACGAGTGGCGTTCGCGCGAAGCGACGGCCCTCCAACTCTCCCCCGAAGTTGCGGAAGCCCTGTCCGGACCGCTCAATATCCGCAACTGTGCGGTCACAGTGATCGACGACACCGGCTCGGACGGCGATGTCATCCGCAATACGCTTGCGCCGCTCGCAGCCAAAGTCTCGATAGCCAAAAACATCAAACAGGCCGAGGCGCATTTGACAAAGGCGCCGGGAGATTTGGTCTACGTCAAGCTTGACCTTTCCGACGAGGATGGCCTCCAAATTTGCCCGTTTCTGCGCTCTGAGCTGGCAACGCGCCACCTGCCGATCGTGATGATCGCCAGTCCCGACGATATGGAAAAAATCGCCAAGGGGCTTGACCTCGGGGCAAACGATTACATCTTGCGCCCGCTTGATAAAAACGAACTTTTTGCGCGCACGCGCACGCAGCTTCGCCATAAACGAAACTACGACAGGTTACGAAGCGGGCTAGAGCGCAACCTGATGCTGGCGCTTGTCGATCCGTTGACAGGAGCCTTCAACCGTCGCTATCTCGACGCGCACTTCCCCCGCTTCATCAAAAACTCGAGGGAAAGAAAAAAACCCCTGTCGGTTCAGATGATCGACATCGACCTCTTCAAAAAGGTCAATGACACCTATGGCCATGCCGCAGGCGATGCCATCCTGAAGGAAGTGGCGATGCGCCTCTCGACCGGCATCCGCCCCTCCGACTTCTTCGTCCGTTGGGGCGGCGAGGAATTTCTCATCGTCATGCCGGATACAGAGTTGCACAACGCGGAAAAAATTGCGGAGCGCATTCGCCATCGCATCGAAGCAGAACCGATTTTCATTCCCGCCGAGCCCAAAGGCGTGAAAATCACGATCAGCATCGGCGTAGCCTCTACCTCGCCGCATGAGGAAAAAACGCCTGCGGGAGTGTTTAACCGCGCCGACGCCGCGCTCTTGTGCGCGAAACAGGCCGGTCGCAATACAGTCTCGGTCAACAGAACCAAATGACCGGAGAGTCTTCGCCGACCATTTTCGACCGCGGTCTGGTCGAAGCGCGGATCGCCGGGGCAAAACAAAACGCGTTTATCGACGACACAGCCGCGCAACTTAATGAGCGCTTAAGCGAAATCAGGCGCGAATTCGAAAGCGCGCTCGACTTGAGCCCCTTTCCCTTTCTTTCCAATGCGAAGGAGCGCGCGCGGCCTGGAGTTTCCTTCGACTCCGGAAGATTCGACCTGATCGTAAGCAACCTCGGTCTCCACTGGGTTAACGACCTTCCCGGAGTCCTCGCGCAAATCCGCGCGGCGCTTAAGCCCGACAGCCTGTTTATCGCCTCTCTCATCGGCGGCGAAAGTCTGCGCGAACTCCGCGAATGTCTCCTTGAAGCCGAAATCTCCATCGCTGGAGGCGCAAGTCCGCGCATATCGCCCATGATCGACCTCCGGACCGCCGGAAACCTTCTGCGCCGCGTCGGCTTCAAACTTCCGGTCGCCGATATCGAAAGAGTCACTTTGCTCTATAAAGACATGTTTGCCCTGATGCGCGACTTGAGAAGCGCAGGCCAAACAAACGCCTTAACCTCCCGTTTACGGCATTTTACGCCTCGAAAAATCTTCATCGAAGCGAACGAACTTTATCAAAGGCGCCATCTCACTTCCGAAGGCCTTATCCCCGCAACGGTGGATATTATTTACCTCCATGGATGGGCTCCTTGAGTCTCGACGCGCCTCCCATTTACTTAATATTAGTCCTTTAAGCGCAAAACTGTTGATATGTCAGAGAATTCAAATCTCCTGTCCCGCGAGGAGTTGATCGCCGAATTGCGTGAATGCGCGCAACGCTATCGCGCCGTATTCGAAAACGCAGACATTGGAATCTTTCACCTGTCGCAGGAAAACAAATGGACAAGCGCAAATCCGACGCTCGCAGTCCTGCTGCACTACGCCAGCCCTGCCGAACTGCTTAAAATTCAGCCCGACTTCAGCGGGAAATTTTTCGTCGACCCGGAGCAACGCGCGAAATGGATTGAAGGCGTCAAAACGAAGCAGCGCCATGCGGAGGAATGCGCCGTCTATACGAAAGACGGGCAAATCTTGTGGGTAAACTTAAGCGGCCATCAGACGCTTGACGCGCATGACGTGACGGGGTTCGAATGCACGCTTTACGACATAACCGAACGCCGCAAGGCCGAAATTGTTACGATAAACGCGAAAGAGCAAGCCGACTTCGCGAACCGCAGTAAATCCGAATTCCTTGCGAATATGAGCCACGAGCTACGCACGCCCCTTAATGCGATCATTGGCTTTGCGGAAATCATCAAGGACCAGATGTTCGGAAACGCGGGCGTTCCGCAATACGTCGAATACGCGAAGGACATTTACGACAGCGGCCAGCTTTTGCTTTCGCTAATCAACGATATTCTCGACATGTCGAAGATCGAGGCGGGCAAGCGCCAGCTCAAGGAAGTCGCGCTGGACATTGATGAAATCGTTACCTCGGTCTCGCGCCTCGTCGCGGCCCGCGCGAAGGAAGGTCGCGTGCGAATAAATCTCGTCGTTACCCAAGCCATCCCCGCGCTTCGCGGGGAGGAAAAAGCGATGAAACAGATTTTGACCAACCTTCTGACGAATGCCGTCAAATTTACGAACGAAGGCGGCAATGTCACGCTTAACGCGCGGATCGACGAGGAAGGACGCATGGTCATTTCGGTCACCGACACAGGGATAGGCATAGCCCCTAAAGACATTTCTGTTGCGCTTGCGCCTTTTGGCCAGATCGAAAGCGCTCTAAGCCGCAAGCACCAAGGCACTGGCCTTGGCCTTCCATTGACCAAAGCGTTGGTCGAACTCCACGAAGGAACCCTCGACCTCCAAAGCGAACTGGGCAAGGGCACGACCGTCACGCTTATTTTTCCTGCGTCACGGGTTGTGCCGCTAGCCCAAAAGGCATAAAATGGAAATCGGGGTTCAGGGATGAGGTGCACACTCGCCCCTGGGCCCCACCTATCCGAGCTTTTTTTCTTTATTTCGCCTCAATATTCCGCCATGGTGGCGACATGAAAAAGCTCATCCTGATATGCAGCCTTGTGCTTGCGGCCTTTTTGTCGGCTCCGGCGCTTGCCAGAACGACAGCCAAAGCGCCCGTCCTTGCTGCGGCAACCACGCAGCAGGATAAAGAGGACTTGGCGCGTATCGAGGCTTATCTCAATGGCCTCAAGACAGTCTCCGCCGATTTTCTGCAAATCGACGACGCAGGCGGCATGATGCGCGGCCAAATCGCAATCCAGCGCCCGGGCAAAATGCGGGTCACCTATGACCCGCCCAGCACTGATTTCATCATTGCGGACGGAAGCTCAGTGCACATCTGGGACGGCGAGATGCAAACCCAAACGAACGTCGAGCAGGATTCAAGTCTCGCCCAATTCATTTTGCGCGATCCGGTAAAGCTTTCGGGCGACGTGACTGTCACGAAAATCCAGCGCCTCCCAGCCAAGATAGAGGTCTCGCTTGTCGAGAACAAAGATCCTTCTCAAGGCAGCCTGACCCTTGTCTTCGAAGACAGGCCCTTGAAACTGCGCCAGTGGAAAGTTGTCGACGCCCAAGGCCGTTTGACGGGCGTCAATCTGGAGAACTTAAGCGAAGGCGCAACGTTCCCCGAACGCACGTTCATTTTTATCCCGCCTAGCTTTGAGAAAAATAAATAAAGATTTTTTGAGACTGCGGGAAACTCAATCCATCTTTGACATTATAAAAAATATCTTTCAGCAAACGGTTAAATATCTTTCAGGAAAACCGCGTCTGACGTATCCTGTCGGCGAACAGGTTTTCGATCCCCTTTCCCAACGACAAGGAGAACGACAATGCCCGCGCCCTTTGCCCTTCCCGCTCTTCCATGGCCCGAAAGCGCGTTAGAGCCCATCATCTCCACAAGAACCATCGAATTCCATTACGGCAAGCACCACAAGACTTACGTCGATATCCTCAACAAGCTTATTGAGGGAACCGATCTTGCGGACCTTGCCCTGATCGAAATCGTCCGGCGCACCGCGAAAGATGCCGACAGGACCAAGGTTTTTAACAATGCAGGCCAGTCCTGGAATCACACTTTTTTCTGGGAAAGCATGAAACCGCAAGGCGGCGGCAAACCTCACGGCAAAATCGCCGAACTGATCGACGCAGACCTTGGCGGTTATGAAAAATTCATCGAAGAGTTCCTCGAAGCGGGCACAACTCAGTTCGGTAGCGGCTGGGCATGGCTTGTGATTGACAAAGGCAAGCTTGCGATCACGAAAACGCCGAATGGCGAAAGTCCCATCTACACCACAGCGGTCCCCTTGCTGACCGTCGATGTATGGGAGCACGCTTATTACCTCGATTACCAGAACCGCCGAAAGGACTACATCTCAGGCGTCATCGAGAACCTGACCGATTGGGACCGCGTGAACGCCCGCCTCGCCGCCGCCTGAGTCCGGCATCGCTCTTTAAGGCCCGCGCCGTTGACGGACCGCCAACGGCATGGGTATACATGGCTTTCACCAAGAGGTTCCTGTGCTGTCTGGCTTGTCGGAGTCTTTTTTCGTCTTCAATGATCTACCAACGACTGTTGAACGAGGCGTTTCGCCGATCTTCACGGCGGCTTCGTACGCTATCGCGATCTTCGGCGCCTTTACGGGTCTATCGGTCGGCAGCATGGTCTCAGCGGAAACGTACCGCGCAAAAAAGATCCTTCTGGCAATGCTTAGCGCCTTCGCGTACGGCTCGGGATTCTGGGCGATGCACTTTATGGGCATGTTCGCCCACAATCTGAGCATCCCCGTTTCCTACGACCCGTGGATCACTTTTCTCTCTTTGGCCACCGCCGTCCTGACTTTCCTTGGGGCTATTGCAATTACGCGCCTCACAAGCCCGCCAACGCGAGCCAAATTTGCGTTCGCCGCTCTTCTGGTTACCGGCGGTTATTGCGCGATGCACTACATCGGCATGAAGGCGATGCGAATGAACGCCTCGTTTCGGTATGAACCGTCGATGTTTCTCATGTCTATCGGCGTCACAGCGCTGGCATCTCAAGTTGCGATGCAGATGGTATACGTTCATGCGGCCCGCTGGAAAGGCAAGTGCCCCATATGCCGCCGCATAACAGTTGCCGCAATGATGGCCATCGGCGCTTTTTGCGGCTATTACCTCGGGGTGAAAGCGGCCATCATTGCGCCATACGACGCCGCCATCCCGGTAATTGTTAGCCCACCCTTTTTAGCCATATCGATCCTCGCGGTTACGGCGCTGTTGCTTGTCATCTTGACGTTTGCCATATCGAACCGGATTTTCATCACTGTCGGATGCAGCACTCTGTTCGCGTTACCCATTCTGATGATCATCACGCAGGGAATCTCTGGCCTGAACGAAGAAATCGACGCTCTCCGTAAAGAACGCTTTGGCATCCTTTACCACAACGAACTTGCCTCGCTATTCCGGGATATCGAAGACCTTCGCGACATCACATTCATAAATCGCAGCGGCGAGATTGCTTTCGAAGGCTATATCAAGCCGACGACCGCCAAAATCGAGGCTGATATCGCAAAACTCGACCGAATGGATCTGACTCTTTTGGGCAATAGCGGCGTTCTCAGCGACTGGAGTCAACTTAAGAAAGATATCCTTTTTCTCAGAAATGGCGGAAATAGCCTCTATGCTTCCAAGGAATATGACAGGTACGCCGCCGTCATGCGAGAGTTGACAAACCTGATGCTCAATGCGGTCAAGGAATCAGACCTTTCGCGACACAAAAGCGGCAAAGACGTCGCTCTCGAATACGCTCTTCACGCCATGCCTCAGATATGGGAAGCGCTCACCATCGTTCGGGGGCGCGCGTCGGCAATGCTGGCGAGCGGCATCTCTCCCTATAACCGAAGCGATCAGGAGAAGTCCGATTTGCGCAGCGCGCTGTACCATTTCCTGATGTTGGATATTGCGCTTGACGACACGCTTTTGCGGCCCGCGGCGCTTGAAAAAGATTTCTTGCGCCCAGGCAACGACGTGGAAGAGAAGCTCAAATCTTCCAAACAAAAGGTCAAAGAAACCGTGGAAGCGATCCTTTTCGACAACCGTCAGGCGGGGGTTTCGAGCGAGACGATGTACATGCTTTCGACGAATCTGAGAGCGCTCTTCGACGTGGTTTACGAAAAGCCCATGCGCTCTTTCCTTGATCGGTCGACGGAACACGAAGCTGCGCTTGAATTCAAACGCCTGCTTATGGTCTACTCAAGCTCGGCAGCGTTTGTCGGCTTTATGGTCCTTTTCGTTTTTCTGAACCGCTCCCTGCTGAGGCTGGAACGCGCGCGCGGGACGTCGCTCCAGGCACAGCAGGAACTCGCGGTCCGCCTCCTGGAAAAAGAGCGGCTCGAACGCAGGATGCAAGACTACACCGACAGGCTCGAACTATCGCGCTTTGAAATTCTCGCCGCCAACAACCGCCTGAAAAACGAGGAAGCCAAGACCCGCGCCATTATGGACAACGTATCGGACGGGATCGTGCTGATCGACCAGTTTGGCACGATACAAATGTTCAACAAGGCCGCTGAACGCCTGTTCGGCTATGCCGCTTCTGAGGCAATCGGGCAAAAAAGCCGCCTGCTCGCTCCTCTCGGCGCAGCTTTGGGGGAAACCGGCGAGCAACCTGACAAAACAAGGCACGTTTTTCCGGGCGCGGAATACCCGCTCGACGGCCAGCGCAGCGACGGCACGCTGTTTCCGATGATCGCGACGCTGAGCGACGTGACCCTTCAGGGCAAACACTTCCACGTCATCATGTTCCGGGACATCACCGCGCAAAAGGAACGGGAAGAAGAGCTGGTGCGCCTCAAGGAGCACGCGGAAGCGGCAAATAAAACCAAAAGCGAATTTCTGGCCAACATGTCTCATGAACTGCGCACGCCGCTCAATAGCGTCATCGGAATGACGCATCTGATACTTGGCACAAGGCTTACCGTCGAGCAGGAAGAACTCGCCACGATGGTCTCCGCCTCGGCTCAAAACCTTATGGAGATCGTCAACGACATCCTGGACCTGTCCAAGATCGAAGCGGGCGAAGTCAGATTGGAGAGCATTGGATTCGATCCACAGCAGGTATTACACTCGGTCGTTCGAGCGCAAACGCATGACGCACGCGAGAAAAAGGTCTCCATTGTCCGCCTGTACGAAAACGAGGCTCTTCCCTACCTCCTCGGCGACCCGTTGCGCATAGGACGCATCGTTACCAACCTTCTTAGCAACGCTATTAAATACACGGACGCCGGTCGCATAGAAATCCGCGCGAGCGCAAAGCCGCTGGACGGCAAGACCGTTGAATTCCGTTGCGAAATCGCCGATACGGGGATCGGCATCGCGGAGGATAAGCTTAAGGACATATTCGACAAGTTCGTGCAGGCCGACAGTTCGACGACACGCAAATACGGCGGCACAGGCTTGGGCCTCGCGATCACGCGCGAGCTTGTCTTGCTTATGAAAGGCAAGATGGGGGTCAACAGCAAGCTCGGAAAAGGATCGACTTTTTGGTTCGCGATTCCATTCGAAACAACCCATAAGCTTCACGAGGAAAGCGGCTCGCGCCATAAAAAGGCCCTCAAAGGGGCGACCCCTGTGCGCGAAGCAAAAATCCTCGTCGCCGAAGATCATCCTATGAACCAGATTCTCATGAAGCGACTGCTTTCTAAATTTAACGTCGGCCAGATCGATCTGGTGGCAAACGGCAACGAAGCTCTTGATGCCTACGGAAAAGAGCCGTGGACGGCGATTTTAATGGATTGCCATATGCCTGAGAAAAACGGCTACGATGCGACCCTCTTAATTCGAGAGATTGAAAAGACCACAGGCAAGCACATCCCCGTGATTGCGATGACAGCGAACGCGATGGTGGGCGACCGCGACAAATGCCTGGAGTCCGGCATGGATGAATATGTAAAAAAGCCGATCAATATCGACGAACTGAAAGAAGTTTTGAGCCAATGGATAGTCTTCGACTCTGACGACATATCGGCGGGAAAAATGCCAGGAATAAACGCGCCCGTGGACCTGACCTCACTTCGCGCGCTTACCGACGGAGAAGAAGAAGTCGAGAAGGAATTGATGAAGGCCTTTATCGCGCAAACGGACAAGAACCTGGAAACCATGACCGAAAACTGCGAAGTCGAGGGCGAAAACAAGCCGTGGGGCGAAGCGGCCCATATGTTGAAAGGCGCGAGCGGGAGCATTGGAGCCGAAGGGCTGCGCGAACTCGCAACGGAAGCGCAATTCTTCAACGGAGACTCCTTCGCGCGCCGCAAGCTTTTGGAAAAGATTAAAACCGAATACGCCCGCGTCAAAGAGTATCTGGTCCAGGAAGGGCTAGAGCCTAATTTGTTCAAATAGCCCCCCATCATCCCCGCGATTAGCAACTTTCGTCATTCCCGCGAACGCGAATCCATCGCTCGCGATAGCGAGCATAAGAGTCTGGCTGCCCTCGATTAGAATCTGGCCGCTCTTGATTTTTTAGTAACACCCTCTCCCACAATAGCCCCCGTCATCCCCGCGATTAGCAACTTTCGTCATCCCCGCGCAGGCGGGGATCCATCGCTCGCGATAGCGAGCATAAGAGTCTGTCCGCCCTCCTTTTTTAGTAACAGCAGTAGCCCCTAAAAAGAACTCGTCATTCCCGCGAAGGCGGGAATCCATCGCTCGCGATAGCGAGCATAAGAGTCTGTCCGCCTTCCTTTTTTAGTAACAGCAGTAGCCCCTAAAAAGAACTCGTCATCCCCGCGTAGGCGGGGATCCATCGCTCGCGATAGCGAGCATAAGAGTCTGGCCGCCCTCCTTTTTTAGTAACAGCAGTAGCCCCTAAAAAGAACTCGTCATCCCCGCGTAGGCGGGGATCCCATTTGTTTTTGTTCACAAAAAGCAAGCGCTTCTTTCTGAGAGCGATTCCACTTCATCGGCTATTGCTCTAGACCGATCCAGCGCTACAAGCCCGAGCCAACCCTAAAATCCGCCCTCTTCCCCAGACTTCGCCGGAGTCTCGGGCCGCAACCCGGCAAGCCGAGCCCGATAACCATCGGCTGTCATCGGATAATAGTATTGCGGAGCGACGTTGACCAACCGGCTGGGGGGAACATCCTGAGGCGCAGCAAAACACTCGGTGTCCGCCATCGTCCGGTAGCACCATGTTTCCTGCGCGGGAATGCTATACGATGTATCGGCGGGGGGCATTTCGCGCGTTCGGGTCAAGCCTATAATTCCCAAATCGCCTACAGCCACTGCCTCAGTGCAGCCTCCAAGCGCAAGAAGAAGTATCAGAGGTCCGAAGGTCAGATTTTTCATGGTAAAGCCTGTGCTAGGTTTTATCTCTGAAAGAAAAAGGGAACGGGACACTTGCCGGAATATAACACGCTGGCGGACATCCGTCTTTGTTATCGCCCCCAGTAATTTTTTATGGCTCTTTTTTGCATCCTAGAGCCTTCCGTAAGCCACAATTTCACTGCCCCTCGACACAACATCCAGTAGCGTTTCGACGGTAACATCCATTGTATGAACGTTGGCGTGGATCAAGTTTTCGGCATCGGCCATAAAACCTACATGGCCATCAAAAAAAACAATGTCTCCGCGCTTCCACAACATGTCGCGCCAATGAATCTCAAGAGGCTTGCCAAAAGCTTCGCGCTGAAGATCGCTATCGCGCGGAGCGTCAAACCCCGCCATCTCAAGAGAAAGCTGAACCAACCCTGAACAGTCGATCCCTTTAGGGGTACGCCCCCCCCAAAGATAAGGAGTGTGAAGCAACCGCCCCGCCGTAAAGACGTAATCCGCCGCGTTCGCATATTCTGTCGCCATGACATGCGCCTCGAAAACGAAGCCACCGCTGGTCAGTTCGAGGAAACGATCCGTTTTACCCGCAATGCTGACAAAAGACCCCAAAGTTAGCTCGTCTACCGGAGGCGCTTTAATATCAGGTTCAGGATAAACAAAGGTACACAAGGCCGTGACTCTATTAGACATCATGGCAATAGATTCACCCCAAGCTCCGGCGTTTGGAATATAGCCGACATACCTGTCAGTGCGGTTCTGAGCCCAAAGAAAACCGTCTTCGCGCGTTTCGAACACGTCAAGAAACTCGCCATAGCGAACCTGGCTGATTTGCCCGGCATCCTGCCTCGGAGCATCCAGCATCGGCAGAACGCCACTGACACATTGACGCAAAACAGGTTCGACGTAGGTTTCCGCTTTCACTTGCTCGTGTAAAGCGATATCCGCCAAATCCGGGCGAAACGCATTAATTCTTGGATCGCATGTCATCAAGCAGCGTTACGATTCCATATCTCGGGCTGTGGAGCAACGGTTGTGGAAGTGGCGGGAACAGACTCATGTTCCGCCTGAAAGTCGATAACCTTCTGAGGAACCGATGCCGCCACATACTCTTTCGCCGCATCAATCAAATGCGAGAACTCGACAAGGAATCGCGACCCGTTGACCGTTTTTTGCACCAACACGTTACGATGATCCAAGTCGTCGCGCTCACGGCGAATGTAACCGAGGTCGCCCAAACGGTCGAGCGCACGGCTGACTGCGGGCTTTGATATCCTGAGCGCGTTAGCGAGGCCTCGAACCGTGTGAGGCCCCTCCCCAAGATAAACAGAAAGCATCAGGGCCATTTGCCGGGCGGAAAGGTCGGGAGCATCGCCGCGGACGCTGGCGACGAACGTATGGCGCCACAATTCTAGAGATTGCAACTGAGCTGGCACGAAAGTACTCCTTGGCGGAGAAACGCGAGAAGAATCACGGATGCGAGTGTGAGTCAGAGCGCCTTGATTCGCAAGAGCATTTGAAACTTTATTTGCGCTTGAATTCCGCGTTTTTCCTTTTGTGAATCGGAGCAGTAGCTTGGCGGAAAAAGAGGAAGTCTTTGTGGAAGAGATCATCTCCGACAAAACAAAGGCGGCGCGCCTCCTGCGCAGCCGCCTTCGACCCGACCGCAGATCAGGCCACCGTCGGGGTTGATGACGAGGCCTGTTCCTTCAACGACGCGATCAGATAGGAATCGATAGCTTTCAGAATCGCCGTCATGTCGTTGGACGCCGACGCGGTTGACGATGAAGCCGCGCTGTCCGAAGCGGTCGATGCGGAGTCGCTTGAGGAATTTGACGACGTATCGCCCATGTCTCTTACGAGTTGCTCAAAATCGCTCTTCAGATTTTGGAGAAGCGACGAGACGCCTGAATCCGCGCCCGTCAAAGCCGATTCGTCAATCGTCGTTCCTGATGTGATGGATGAAGAAAGCGTGCTAAGGTCTTTTACCAATTGATCTAAATCATCCTGGACAGCTAAACTTAGCAGCGAACCGGAAGTGTCGCCCGTCTCAGATGTTTTCTCTGGAGGAGGCGGCGGCGGCGGTGGCGGCATGGGAGGAGCGGATTCGATAGCCTCAGCCACCGCCTCCTCGAAGCCGCTTTTGGTGATGCCCGTGCCGCTCGTATCCAATTGGCTGTAGAGCGCATCAATCTCGTCTGTTGAAAGGCCGGAAGAGCTTTCGGCAGCTTCGAACTCGGTTTGCGTAATCGCGCCATCGCCATTGGCGTCGATCTGATCGAACATACTGTCGATCGCGGAAGCAAGCGATACGTTGCCAGAAGCCGACTCTTCCGAAGGAGCCTCTGACAAGCTCTCCGTTGAAGTCAGATTGAACAGATAAGCCATCAGCGACGGATTCAGCGACGCAGTGCCGGTCAGCGACGAAGCCGTGGTTGCGCCGGTTTGCGACGCTTGATCCTGCTGTTTTTCGGAGTCCTTCCCCGAAGCAGAAAGGCCGCGATTTTGGAACAATCCGGCTATCAGGCCGGACATGTTGTTTTGCGTGGATATGGAAGTCATTTCAGATAAGTTCCTTGTGTTAAGGTTGAGGAAGTTGCATCCTGCCTCACCAAAACGCCTAACCATCTAACGCCTTTATCTTCCAAAGCTTACGGCCTTTATCGTAGAGAAAAATTTACCTTGTTTCTGGCAAGTTTTGCCTGGATGACGCGTAAGATTCGGCGCAAATTTCCGTTCAACGAATAGAAGCCGTTAAACTTGGCGGCACAAGGAAAGAGACAGAAGTGTTTCCGGATCAAACGCCCGATCATGAACTTGTAAAAAGGACGGCGCAGGGAGATTTGCGCGCATTTCGGACACTTGTCGAAAAGCACTTGGCGCGAGGCGTTAAAGTTGCCGAGCGGATGCTCGGCAACCGGCAGGATGCAGAGGACGTGATGCAAGAGACATGCCTGAAAATTTGGAAGGAAGCCGCCCGGTGGAGGCCGGAGGCAAAATTTTCGACTTGGCTATACCGCGTCGTTATTAATGGATGCCTGGACCGCAAGCGCAAATTCGCCCCCCTCACGACAGACGACTTCGAAGGAATCGTCGATGAAACCCCAGGAGCCGAAGAGCTTTTGATTCGAGGCGAGAAGGCCGAACAGGTGAAGTCCGCGCTGCAAAAACTGCCGGGCCGACAGCGCGCGGCCATCGTTCTGAGCTACTACCAAGACATCGGGGATCGGGATGCGGCGGATTGCATGGAGCTGTCGCTTGGCGCTTACCAGCAATTGTTGTTCCGTGCGAAGCAAAACTTGAAGGCCTCTTTATTGGGGTGCTCAAAACCTTATCGTCATGCCCACGAAGACGGCCATTCCTTTGGTTTTTCGGAAAAGCTTTCTTCAGATTCTTTTTTGAAAACAATTTCCAAAAACGTCCTGGAAGGGTGAAATGACGCAGCACGAACAGGATCACGATCTCAACGAGTGGCTTGCCTCATACGATATCCCCGAGATTGGCATAGCATCCCGCAATGCTCTTTTAAGCAGAATCATGGCGCAAGTTCCTGCCTCGCCGCAACGTAACATATGGCCTTGTGCATTGAGTTCATTCGCTAGCCGCTGGGGCGGAGAAGCAGCAGCCTTAGCGGCTGCGGCGGTCTTAGGTTTCTGGATCGGACTGGGCGCCCCAGCTTTTTCCTTTTACGGAACGACCGTTTCGGTCGCTTCGACTTCGGTAACAACTTACTTGGGCCAAACTGTTTTCGGGCCCGCTTCATGGAGAGAGGTGTCATTATGAGTGAATGTCCATTAAAAAGCCGCGCGGCGCTATTGGCTTCGGTTGCAGCGAATATCTTTTTGGTCGCTTTTGTCTTAGGCAACGCTACGGGTCACAAGCCCCCGCCCGCGATGGAGCCGCCTACGGGAAGAGGGCATTCCCCCCATTTGATGGCTCCCCACATGATGGGTCCGGGAGACCTGTTCGCTCCGGATCAGCTTCGCGCGGATGAAGCCCGGATGCGCGAAAACTTCGCCAAAATCGAAGGATTAAGAAAGTCTTTTGCCGACAAGCTTAAGGCAGGACCCGTGACAAAGGAAGAAGCGCTCAAGCACTTCGCCGATATCGACGCGATTATGGAAACCGTCAAGACGGAAGCCCGGGACCGGGCAGCCGCGCGGATTAGTTCGATGTCGGACGAAGAACGCAAGGAATTGGCAGAAAAACTCTCGCGGATGCGCCCCCCGCCCTCCGAAGGCAAGCTTCCGCACGAGCCAAGATCTCTGTCTTTCCCGCCGGGAGCGCCCGACGACCGGTAATGAACCGGGGCAGATGTTATAGCGGGGCCATACTACCCTACACTCCGGTGCATTGATCTGAAACGATATTTCTGCGGGACGAACAAAGAGAGAAGAAGAAGGTTCAAGCCGCGGAGGAAAGCGGAGCGAGCGGCGTAGCCGTGGTTTTTTTTCG
>JAQVZU010000006.1 GCA_028708035.1 Alphaproteobacteria bacterium | reverse complement strand
GTTGTGCGTTTCGGATATGCCCTTCAAAGGCGCGGTGAAGCTTCCCGGCTCTTCCGAGGATTTCTACCGCAAGCGCGTGGCCCAGCACATAAGGATTGGCATCGCCACATGCCAATACCTGAGCGACAATCCCCAAGGCCTTCACAGCCGCAAGTTGAGGGGGTTCTTCGAAACGGCCTTCAGATAACCCCCCTTCGCTCGGGTGGACGGCTTACCCAACCTGTTTTACACTGTCCGAATGTCCATTCGCCGCTTGCCAGAATCCCTTGTTAACCGCATCGCTGCCGGAGAGGTCGTCGAACGTCCCGCCGCAGCCGTAAAGGAGCTTGTCGAAAACGCGCTGGACGCCGGGGCAACGAGAATTGACGTAACGCTTCGTAACGGTGGCCAATCCCTGATATCGGTCACCGACGACGGCTGCGGCATGACGAAAGACGAACTGTTGCTCGCTCTTGAACGCCATGCGACTTCGAAGCTTCCCGACGAAGATCTTTGGAACATCCACAGCTTCGGCTTTCGCGGCGAAGCTTTGCCTTCGATTGCCTCGGTCGCGCGGCTGTCGCTTATCAGCAAAACCAAAGGTTCGCCCGATGCATGGCAAGTCGATGTCGAAGGAGGAAAAACAGGATCGCCAAAGCCTGCGGCGCTGGGGCAGGGGACCCGCGTCGAAGTCCGGGACCTCTTCTTCGCCACGCCCGCCAGACTGAAGTTTCTTCGCACCCCGCGGACGGAATCCGATTACGCCCGCGAAGTCGTCGAGCGCCTTGCGCTTTCGCACCCTGGGGTCGAATTTTCTTTTCAGGAGGACGACCGCAAGCCCGCTCGCTTTACCCGAGGCGCCGACGCAAGGCAACGCCTTGGCGAGGTCATGGGCCCCGTTTTTGTCGAGAACTGTTCCCCCGTCGATCTCGACCGCGAGGGAATAAAAGTCACAGGCTTCGCAGGTCTCCCGACCCTTAATGCCGCCACCACTCGCGACCAGCACCTCTTTGTTAATGGGCGTCCTGTCCGGGACAAAGTCCTTCTTTCCGCATTGCGCGGAGCCTATGGCGATCTGATCCCGTCGGGCCGCCACTCGATGGCTGTCATCTTTATCGAAATTCCGGCCAAAGAAGTGGACGTCAACGTCCATCCGGCCAAAACAGAAGTCCGCTTCCGCGATACGTCGCGCGTCCGTGGCGCGGTCGTCTCCGCCATTCGTAGGTCGCTCGACAACGCAGCCCAGTTAACGACCAATTCGCTCGCGCCACTCGCGCTTGAAATGTTGAGCCCCAAACGCACCGGCGCAGCCAAGCCAACCCCGCCTACTGCGCCGCGCGTTCTTTCCTCCACCTCACCCTCGCCCGGAGCATTCCCTTCATTCGCCCGCCTTCCGCCGCATGCGCGAAACGCAGAGCCAGCCGCGCAAGCTTCCATGCCTTCCATTGGCAGACTCGGAGCTGCCGTTGCGCAAGTCCATAATGCATACATCGTCGCCCAAACTTCCGAAGGCGTCGCCATCGTCGATCAGCACGCCGCGCATGAACGCATCGTCCTTGAAGGCATTAAAAAGGCGCTTGCGGAACATAAGCTCAAGCGCCAAATCCTGCTCGTCCCCGAAGTGGTCGAAATGGATGAAGCCTCAGCGAACCGCATCCTCTCGCGTTCGAACGAACTTGCGGAAATAGGGCTTATTGTCGAGATGTTCGGCGGCAACGCCATCCTCGTTCGCGAAATCCCGGCGTTGCTTGGAAGCGCCGATGTTGGAGGGATGCTGCGCGACATGGCCGACGAGTTCGCCGAATTCGACGGTAGCCGCGCCCTGAAAGAAAAACTCGAGCATATCTGCGCCACCATGGCCTGTCATGGATCGGTCAGAGCGGGCCGCAAGTTGACGATTGACGAAATGAACGCGCTCCTCCGCGAGATGGAAGCCACGCCGAACAGCGGCCAATGTAACCATGGCCGCCCGACTTACGTTGAGCTTAAAAAAAGCGACCTCGACAAGCTTTTCGACCGGAAGTGACCGGAGAACCTATCGCGGAATAAACGGCAAATTGGGGAGCTTTGGCAACCCTTTGGTAACAGTATTGACGAACTGTCTGTACTCGCTATGCGCCCACTTAATATAAGGATTTTTCTCCCACCCCGCTGTATGTTCCACCCCAGCGGAGCCGAATGCCGAAAGATTCTCGCTGCTGTTGTTCTTCAAGTTGTTCTGAGAAGCGGGTTTAACCGAAGGCTCTTTTTTTACATACTTCTCGATATGTGCCGTCGCGTTGCCGTTTTCAACATCGATATAAAGCTTCGCGCGCTCGCCATTTCTCAGCCTCTTCGGCGGTTTTATGACATAGCTGCCATCCGCAAGGAGAGGCTTTCCATTCTTGGCGTTGAGGGTTTGATAGTTGATGCGGAATGTCAAATACTTGCCAGCGGTATCCAAAAATTGCTCGGCTGACGTCATCGTCTTGTCTGCCGGGAAGATAAGGAATTTCCCCGGATCTTCCCCCGCGTCGTGGATAGACTTTAAAATCTGTTCCTCGTCACCGCCGAATATAACAATGAGACCGGCGCCCTTGCTGACCTCCTCAACCGGAAGCGGGGTATCGATGTCGGCTGCGGCGGCGACAGCAGGCCTAATAATTGCCTCAGGAGATTCCGAGGATGTATTGACGATTTGATACCCCTTCTCGTTGTTCGATTGCATAACGACGAAAAAGTCCGGGTCTCCATTGCCGTTTAAGCTGCGGTTAAGCCGATTGTTTGAATTCAGCGACTCTTCAGTGCCGCTGTCGTCCAGCATCATCTGTTTCAGGCTGTTGGTGCCTAGCTCGCCAGCCTCCACTTGCTTAACCAGTTTCGCGCCCACGTCTTCTTTCGAGCCAGCGAGATACGCCAAAGCCGTCGCGCCCGTCCCAATACCATAGTATTTCTTGCCGGGGAATACTGCTCTCGAAGTCTTGTTTTGGTCCGTCGTAACCTCCGACTCCAATCCTTTCTGAAACAGGCTAGGGCGATTGACCTTCACCCAACCTTCCAGCCGACTTACATAGCGCATAGCTTCAAGCCCGCTTGCTCCGCCGGGCATGCAAACGATGTTGATCGCCCTTTTTTCGGTATCCTTCTGGCTCATGGCCTGCCAAAGAGCTTTCATCTGCACGTCTTGATCGACACCCATCGGCGCGACCGGTTGTGCAACCCAACTGTCTCCCGAACTATCATTGGATGTGTCTTCGTTCATGTCTTCTGCCGCAGCCAAGTTCTGCCCGATCAGCATGGCAAGCGTAATCCCGACCATTACTTGGCAAAGCGGCCTAGCGGCGGTCCGGAACTCTTTTTCAAAATTTTTAGCTTGTGTGCGGCGATTCCTGCGGGCTGGACTCGAGCTCATGACAAAAACCCTTCTTTGAAAATGACAACCGAAATTAGAAATATAACCGAAAACGCGCGCATCCGATTAGTTTCTTTAAGAGCCCGTTCATGATCCTAATCAGATTTAAGCCCTTGAATCTCCGTCATTCCCGCGAAAGCGGGAATCCATCGCCGCGCGTCTGCGCGGTATATGACTCAACAAAGGCTCAGCAATAATAAATGTTTACAGATACAACACCTTGGAACCTTCAAAGATCATGAACAGGATTTAAGTAATCTTTACGACAAAAATATGAATTCGAAACAGAAAAGTGGAAATTAAGGTTAATCCGATCCTCTTGTAAGCAAGTCTTCTGCCGCCTTCGCTACCTTCTCGACCGTCAACGATCCCAAAAGCGTAGGTGGCGGATTTTCCTTAACCAAAAGCGCCATCAGTTCGTCGCGCGTTTCAGGCGTCGTCACGAAAGCGCACTTTTTCCCCCAAGGCCCGTAAATATCCGGAAACCCCGGCCCAAAAAGCCCAAGCGTCGGCGTCCCTAACGCCGCCGAAAGGTGCATCAATCCCGAGTCATTCCCCACATAGAGCCTTGCCCGTTTCAGGCAAGCCGCCGCCGTCTGCAATCCGCGCCCGATCACTTCAATTCGCCGGTCGTCGGGGATACTTTTCAGCAGCGGCTCGATTTGCGGCCTTTCATGCGCATCCGCCAAAACCAGCACAGAAGCCTTGGCGAGGGGGCCATCGTTTCCAGTCAATTTTTTCGTCAGTTCTGCGAAATAATCCACCGGCCATTGTTTATAGGGCCAGTTTGCCGCAGGACCCAAGGCAAGAATGGGTACACCGGAAGGAAGCAGCGTATCCGCTTCGCGCTCGGCCTCAGCCGTTAGCCATATGTTCGGATCGGGCGGCTGTTCAAGTCCAAGAACGGCGGCATTCTCAATAACCTTGTGCCGCCCTTTGCCGCGCGAATGAATGGCCTTCTCTTTCGCGCATAAAAGCCTCGATACAATGCTGTTGCGCATGTCCACGATGAAATCCCACTTCGTCGACCGGCATGCGCGCCAAAGATCGAGCCAGTGCGCATTCCATCGCTTCTTTTTCATGACAATCAGGCGCTCAAGCCGGGGCACGGCGCGAAACAGATCCGCAGCATACGGCCCACAAACAACCGTAAACGAAGCCTCCGGATACCGATCCACAAGCCAGGAAAGGATACCAGTCGTAAGGACAGCATCCCCCACGCGATTGACAGAGATAAAAAGAATTTTCACGATTGCCGCACTCGATCGAGAATGAAGTTGCCGATATTCCCATTAAGGCTCTTCAACTCTTCGAACGGAAACACCTTATGGGCGGCCCTCTTATAGCGCTTTGCCCGGTCGCGAAGCAACTCCGGATAACAGCAGGCAGCACTCCTCTCCTAAATAGGCGGCGTTCCTGCAATTACATCTTTGATTGTAATCATGCGACCTTGTATAAGGCAACGAAAGCCTTTTTAAGGGAAAATCTGTGACCGACGAAGCCAACATAGTCGAAATATTCACCGATGGCGCGTGCAGCGGAAATCCGGGGCCCGGCGGTTGGGGCGCGATCCTGCGCTATGGCGAAACTGAAAAAGAACTGTCGGGCGGAGAAAATCCGACGACCAACAACCGCATGGAACTGACCGCTGCGATCAACGGCCTTGAAGCTCTCACGCGACCGTCGAATGTGAAGCTTTATACAGATAGCCAATATGTCCAAAAGGGAATTACCGAATGGCTTCCCGGCTGGCAGAGACGCAACTGGAAAACGGCGGACAACAAGCCCGTTAAAAATGCCGACCTCTGGCAGCGCCTCGTCGAAGCAAAATCACGCCACAAAGTGCAATTTATTTGGGTCCGCGGCCACAATGGCCACCCCGAAAACGAGCGGGTAGATAAATTAGCCGTTGCCGCAATCCGAAATCAAACGTTGCGATAACACTTGTTTTTTGTTCTAAAGGAACAAACGTCTCTTTTTTAAATCCACACACTCCCCTCGTCATTCCCGCGAACGCGGGAATCCATCGCTCGCGATAGCGAGCATAAGAGTCTAACCGCTCTCGATTTTTAGTAACACCATCCCCCACAACAATCCCCGTCATCCCTGCGATGCAGCGGAGCGATGTCTTTACAGAACAATTTTTCAACAATACCAACCGTCATCCCCGCGTAGGCGGGGATCCCATTTTCTTCTTTTTCTTGACCCCGCAACACAAAAAAGTCTTCCCTATCAGCCCCTTAGTCCAACCACCGCATAAAAGAAAAAACCCTCAACAAATTATGAAATATCCCTTGACATCCCATTCATCATAGCGTATATATCCCACTCGCGCAGTTCGGCGGTCGAGCCGCGCATAGGGACGGGAGAGAAAGGGTGCGCACGATGACTTGGCGCTGGTGAAGAACTTAAGAGACATCTATGTCTCCCCATGCCATGCCTTGGGCGCTCTCTACGAGACCCGTGGCTCCTCTCAAGGCGAGGTCGTGGGGCAAAAGGTGGCGAAAGGTACGCTGCACTGCGACCGAGGCAGGGTAAAGAAAAAGCGCATACGCATGCCCGAAACCATGCACGCCCTGACAAACCAAAGCCAAAACTCCCGATTGGCCTTAGGGGCTGCACAAAAAATAAACTTCCGGTTACGCCGAATAGTACAGATCGAACTCGACCGGATGCGGCGCGAGACGGAAGCGGTCCCACTCCTCGCGCTTCAGGTCGAGATAGCTGTTAATCATATCCATCGTGAACACGTTGCCCTTGAGAAGGAAGTCATGATCCTTTTCCAGCGCTTCGATTGCCTGCTTCAGCGAGCCGCAGACCATCGGGACCTTGGCGAGTTCTTCTTTTGGAAGGTGATACAGATCCTTGTCGGATGGCGCGCCGGGCTCAATCTTGTTTTCGATGCCATCAAGTCCCGCCATCATCATCGCCGCAAATGCGAGATACGGATTTGCAAGCGGATCTGGGAAACGGACTTCGATGCGCTTGGCCTTGGGGTTTGTCGCGAACGGAATGCGGCAGGATGCCGAGCGGTTGCGCGATGAATACGCTAGCAGAACAGGGGCCTCATATCCCGGAACCAGGCGTTTATAACTGTTGGTCGAGGGATTAGTGAGCGCATTCAAAGCCCGCGCATGCTTGATAATGCCTCCGACGTAATACAAGCCGAGCTTGGACAATCCTCCGTACTCCTTGCCCGAGAACAGCGGCGAGTCGTCCTTCCAAAGCGATTGGTGCACATGCATGCCCGAGCCGTTGTCGCCAAAAATAGGCTTCGGCATAAAGGTTGCCGTTTTGCCGTACATAGCCGCCACATTGCGAACCACGTACTTGAAGATCTGCATGTTGTCGGCACACTTGAGCAGCGAGGCGAACTTAATGCCCAGTTTGTGTTGAGCGGTGGCGACTTCGTGATGATGCTTTTCAACCGGAACGCCCATTTGCTTGATGACGGAAAGCATCTCGGTGCGAAGGTCCTGCGCGTTGTCCTCCGGATTGACGGAAAAGTACCCGCCCTTCGTGTTGCCTTCAAGACAGTCGTTACCGCTGTTGGACGGGCTTTCCATGGACTCGAGCTTGAAGAACGTGTGCGTCGGCTTGTTTTCAAACGTCACATGATCGAACACAAAAAATTCGGCTTCTGGCCCAAAATAGGCCTTGGTGCCTAGGCCGGATTCGATAAGGTATTCCTCGGCGCGGCGCGCGACCGAGCGGGGGCAGCGGCTATAAGGCTTGTTCGTGATTGGATCGTAGATATCGCAATACACCGTGACGGTCGGTTCGGCATAGAAGGGGTCCATCGCCGCCGTATCGACGTCGAGCTTGAGAACCATGTCGGACTCGTTAATAGCTTTCCAGCCAGCGATTGACGATCCGTCGAATATCAAGCCGTTTTCAACGGCATTGTCGTCGATGGTATCGACATGGTGCGTTAAGTGTTGAAGCTTGCCTCTGGGATCGGTAAAGCGAAGATCCACGTATTGCGCGCCGCTTTTTTTAATCAGATCAAAGAGAGGGGTCGTTTTGGACATAAGCGTTCCTTGGTTAAGAGTTCGATCCGGGCAGCGCAGGTTGGAAATATGGCATTTTCCATATCGCTTGACAATTTAGCCAACGTCTTGCATTTTCAGCATAATCCGACGCTGTCCCAGATTGGGCAGTTGGGTCGTTTTATTCTCAGGTAAATTGAGAAAGCTGCGAACCTTACGGGTTGCAAACCATCCGCCTATCTTTTATAGGAAGGGCGGTTTTTCTTGTGGCGGTCGTAGCTCAGCTGGTAGAGCCCTCGGTTGTGGTCCGAGTTGTCGCGAGTTCGAGTCTCGTCGACCGCCCCATTCCTCCTTAACCCGTTAGATCCGCCTAGGCAGCTAGAGTATGGCCAGAGGTCACGCCTGGCTTCTTATTTCCTCGGCGGAGAAGGTCAGCCGATATCTTTTCCGCAGTTGAAGGGCATGATTTTTCGGCAAGATCCAGACGGTAAGCGGTATTGGTTCTGATTATATCGAGGTGCTCAAGTTTCGTTTTTTCCGGAATTTTTTGGCCGTAATAATCATGGAGGAGAGCAACCATACTTTCCCATTCACGCTCAACAGCAGGTGAATAGAGCTCGTTCGGATGTTCGTCAAAATAGTCCACTAGGGCATCAGTCGTTAAACGGCCTTTGTTTATCAATTTAGCTATCATCAAAATGTGATAGGATTTACCGAGGTTTTCGACCAAGGGGTCCCTAAGCGCGGTTTTTGAATCCTCAGGGCTTAAAATCACGTCCATGAATTTCTTGTGTTTTAGGAGTGCGATCTTTTCCATCGGCGCTTCGCGAAGCTCCGCAAGTTCAACCTCTATTGCCTTTGCCCGTTTTTCCGCATAGGGCGCGAGGATAGCCCGAATTTGTTTCGCTGTTTCTGGACTGGCGGTTTCCGTTTCCTCGAGACATTCGACGACAGCGTCTATGGCGTCATCAAGAACTTTTTGCCTTTCTGTCGTCGGCATGGCCGTTTCCCGGCCATCGTACTCGTCAAGAAGAGCGACCATTCCATCATAGGCGTCTTCGTGCTTCTGGTCATAAAGATTCCGCCCGTGGCGAAAGATCGGCTCTACATCTAAAAGATGTTCTTTCGGATCGGTATTGAAGAGCGCGTTGGCGATCAAAAAGGTTTGAAATGTTTTGCCAAGACGCTCGACGTTCGGATCTTCATAGGCATCCGGCAGATCTTGGGGATCTATCAAAGTTCCTAAAAAGTTTGCGGGAGTCAGAAGAAAAGCCCTGTCTTCAAACGGCCTCTCTTTAAGCTTCGCTTGTTCCGCTTGCTTGACCTTGAAGGCACCCAAAGCATCATTAACGATGAGCCGCATATCGGCAACAGTTTGAGGGCATAGATTGTAATCTTCAAGATAGTTTAGATGAATTTCGAGGATGCTAGTGGTCGTTCTGATAATGTTTTGCGTTTCGCGGGGGTCTGACAGGACCATCGCGAGATTTTTCGTCGAAGCGGTCAAACACTTTAATGTTTTGTCTAGGTAATTCAGAGTTTCGTCACTTTTCCATTGCATTATCAGCGAAGGTGTCTTGACGAGATTGGCAGGGTCGCCGAGTTGAAGAAATATCAGCAGGGCCATTTGCGTGGCCACAGCTGCTTCCTTGTACATCTGGTTCGATCTGATGCGATTGGTGGAGTCGTTTGGGTGTATGAGGAGCTCGGCGAATTCTGCGGCGGGGCCTTTTGCCTGTTCACGCCAGTCTATCTTCTCGCGCGCGGCTAATTTTTCGTCACGCTCTTTTTGTTCGGCGAGGGCTTTTGCTTCCGCGGCGAGCCTTTGAGCCTTTTCTGCGGCGTCTTTGTAAGCTTGGCGCTCTTTATCAGTCCGCGCGAGATCAGAAACGTCGAAGCAAGACTCGATAAAATCGCATACGGGAAATACGGCATCCTTGAGATTTCTCAAGAAAGTCGGGAACTTTGGATTTCCGTTGGGGTATCTGATTTCTTCTATTTTTTTCACAAGATCGAACAGCGCACGACCTGGGCCGGAAAGGTGGGCCATGATTTGCGCTTCCGTTCGAGGATATTCATCAGAAACAACAGCCTCCGATTTTGGCGCGTATTGGCCAACCTGTTGCATCGTTTCCTGTTTGGCTGCGCTGAGTGCTTGACTCTTAGCATTACTGCAGATTTCGCTGCGAAGAGTCTGAAGATTATCAAAATCCTTCTTTGCGCGGTTGAAGGCATCGCCGCCTTTGTATGACATATCCACGTGATAGGTGGACGAATATTCCGGTGGAGGCAAGCGTAATATGCACCATAGCGCAGCATAGATATGCAATAAGTTGCAAGCTTCGGTTATTAGTTTGCCTTCATCGGATGTAATGGATGCGCCTTTCTTTCGAAGAGAGGTCAAAGCGGACGAACTCACCGTTAAAAGCTGTAATTCATTATTATCAAAAATTTTGTTTTTAAGGTCTTCGGGGGAAAGGCTAGCGATGCTGTGGAGATTGAAATTTTTAGAATTATTCATTGAGGCACCGTAATTAAAGCGTGTGAAAAAAGGGACTTTTTAGAATCGTCTTTCTTAAAGAAGGCCGCGCTGCCGGACAAGAAAAGAGTATGGTTAATCAAGCATTTTAGACGCTGGCGGGGTTGCTATAAGAGAAAACTGCCGATCTTAGTCGCCCTTGACGGGGGGCGGGATGATCCATGGGGCTTTAGCGGGGGCGGAGGGTTTGCTGCTTGGCGGAGCCGGAGATACAGGTTCCTTTGGGGCTGGTAGCTGTTTGGCCGATGCAGGACGGGATTCCGGTTTTTCCATCGGAGCGGCTTGCTGTTTCTTTGTCGATTTGATGGAAAGAGCCTCGGCGCGGGCATCAATGTCTTGTGGAAAAGCGAAGCCGTCGCAGTCGCTATAGGTCTCGCATTTCAGAGTGGCTTTCGATCCCGTCGAAAGGGCGCCCGCGATTTGGTAGTATTTGAGAGCGGCGGGGTGGGCGCCCATTTCCTCGGCGCTGCGGCCCAAGTAGAAGTAGGTCAGGTCGCTTTGATAGCCCATCTTCGCAATATGAAGGCCTAAATGCTCCCAGTCGCGCGCGGCATATAGTTTTTTCGCTTCGTCATGGCCGCCAAGTTCCCAAGTGCCTGTACATGTAAGGCGGCAATTGAGCTCGATATTTCCAAGCCTGATGTCATGCAGCGTTCGTGTTTTCTCTTCCTGGCTCAGCGTCGATAGGCCGTTTGCACAGGCTTGGAGCAGAAGGATCGGGGCGATCAAAAAGAAAAATTTTTTCATGGCTCTCCGAACAAAATTTATTTCCAAAGTCCGCGGCCCGCAGCCTTGGCCTGAGCTTCGGAATCTTTGTAAAGGTCAAGAGCATCGGCTGTCACGCTTGCTGCGCCGTTGAGGACTATAGCTTGCACAAGGTCAATATTCTGCTTTGTCAGACAGCGGAAAGTTCCTGAAGCTGTATGATTGCAAACCAGATAGTTTCCCTGTTCCCTGATAAAAGTCTTGATGCTATCGAGCTGAGAGAGATCCAGTTTTTCGATTCCCGAAAGGACGACCGTCGTTTTCCCGACCATAGGCCATCCCTCGAGCGCATATCCTGTAATTTTTCCCGCAAGCTTGGCCGGAATGCGCGGCGATGGCGCATACAGGGCTTTTTGAGTCTGAACTCTTTCATTCGGCAAAGCATCGACCCGCTTGGCGGGTTCGACCAGTTCCTTAACGAGTTGCTGGTGCTGAAGGGCTTGAAGCTTTTCCTGCGAAGCGTGGCGTTCCATCCATGCGCCATAGTAGCGGGCAGTGGGCAGAACGACAAAAATCAGGAAAATAAGGCCGACGAAGGTTCCTCCCAGCGTGTGAATCATCCGCCGGAATCGAAATCTCCTGAAGATCCCTCTTGCCCGGAAAACGGCGAACCTGGCGGAGCGAAGCGTCCCTGCCGCTATTATTCGCATTCTCGAAGCCTTGAGAAAGCAGAGCGGCAGTTTCATATCGAGAATCCTCCAGAAGCAAGCGCTCTTCTTATCGCGCAAAAACAAGGCGGCGTCGATGATAAATCAAATTTTTTTCAGCAACAAACGTTCTTCCGCGCAAAGTCGGCGGGAATAAGAAGGCGGCTCCTTTGGATTATTTGAATCTATTGCTTCGATTGAATCCGGTTGGCGCGATTTTTCCGGCCTGAGCGCGTTCGCCACGCCAGCTGCGCAGATCGGTCTCTGTGCGCGTGCGCTCGCCGGATTGCCACGTCAGGCCTTCCTTCAGGACGAAAGTCTTGATGTCGGACAATTCTCCGCCATGGTATTTTTGCAAGATCACTCCGCGGCCTCGCGACATTTCAGGCAAGTCGCTCGCAGGGAACAGCAAAAGCTTTCGATTGGTGCCGATCACGGCGATTGTGTCGCCCGCGACAGGCGCAAACGCCACGGCCTTCGCCTGATCCGCCACGTTAAGGATCTGCTTGCCGTTCTTGGTCTGGGCCAGCGTATCCTCGGCCTTGACGATGAAGCCGTGCCCGTCCTTCGACGCCACGACAAATTTCTTGTCGGGAGCATAGAGCGTCAAGCCGATAATGTCGTCCTCGTTAGGAAGGTCGATCATCAAACGGAGAGGCTCGCCAAAGCCCCGGCCCGGAGGCAGTTTATCGCCTGAAAGCGTATAGAAACGGCCATTAGTGGCGAAGAGCAGAACCTTGTCGATCGTCTCGGCGTTGAGGACAAAGCCTTCTTCGTCGCCCTCCTTGTATTTGATCTGTGCGCGTTGGGCGGAATCGTCGGCGATATGGCCGCGCATGGCGCGAATCCATCCCTTTGCGGACAGGACAACGGTGATGTTTTCCCTTTCGATAACGGCATCGACAGGAACGTCTCGTTCAACCGGGGCCTCGCCGATGACCGTGCGGCGCGCGCCAAGCTTGGTGTTTTTGCCAAAGCGTTTTTTGAGTTCCGCTAGTTCGCTGTCGATAAACTGCCACCGAGCGTCTTCGTTCTTCAGAAGCTTCTTGAGGCCCGCCTGTTTTTCGGCAAGGTCTTTCTGTTCGCCTTTAATCTGCATCTCTTCAAGCTTGCGCAACGAACGAAGCCGCATGTTCAGGATCGCTTCGGCTTGATTATCGGTCAGTCCGAAGGTTTTCATTAAAACGGGCTTGGGCTCGTCCTCGGTGCGGATGATCTTGATGACTTTGTCGAGGTTCAGATAGGCTATCAAATAGCCAGCCAGAACTTCCAGCCGTGCTTCGATCTGTTGAAGCTTATAGGTGGATCGGCGGATCAGGACATCCTGCCGGTGGTTAAGGTACGACTTTAGAACGTCGCGCAGATCCATGACGCTTGGGACGCAATCCTTGTCCAGAACGTTCATGTTCAGAGGAATGCGGGCTTCAAGGTCGCAGAGCTTGAATAGCGACTCCATCAAAACGGCAGGATCGACGTTGCGGCTTTTCGGTGTCAGGACAATGCGAACGTCCTCGGCGGATTCGTCGTTAACGTCGTCGAGCAGCGGAAGCTTCCGGGCCTGAAGAAGCTCGGCCATTTTTTCGATCAGGCGCGATTTCTGGACCTGAAAGGGGATTTCTGTAACGACAATTTGCCACGTGCCCTGGCGCAGTTCTTCCTTGTGCCACTTGGCGCGGATGCGGAAGCTGCCTTTTCCGGTACGATAGGCTTCGATGATTGTTTCGCGATTTTCAACAAGTTCGCCGCCGGTCGGAAAGTCCGGGCCGGGCATAAAACTGACCAGCTTTTCGATTCCTGCGTTCGGAGTCCCGATGAGATAGCGCAAGGCATCGCAGATTTCAGCCACGTTATGCGGCGGAATGCTGGTTGCCATGCCGACGGCGATTCCGTTGGTTCCGTTTGCCAGAAGGTTAGGGAAGGCGGCCGGAAGGACAACAGGCTCTGTCTCGCTGCCGTCATAAGTCGGACGCAGGTCAACCGCGTCTTCGTCGATTCCTTCGAGAAGCAGGAGCGCGACGTCCGTCAACCGCGCTTCGGTGTATCGCATGGCGGCGGCGCTGTCGCCGTCGATATTGCCAAAGTTGCCCTGGCCTTCGACCAGCGGGTAGCGTTGGCTGAAATCCTGAGCCAGACGGACCATAGCGTCATAAACTGCCGTATCGCCATGGGGATGGAATTTGCCGATAACATCGCCGACGACGCGCGCGGATTTTTTGGGGGGCGATGTCGGATCGAGCTTAAGGCCGCGCATGGCGTAAAGCAGGCGGCGGTGAACGGGCTTCATCCCGTCGCGCACGTCCGGCAGGGCGCGGTCCATGATGGTGGATAGAGCGTAAGAGAGATACCTTTCGGACAAAGCCTCGCGCAGAGGCTTTTCTGTAATGTCCTGAGGAGGTTCGGGCGGCTGTTCTTTAAGTGTTTGTTTTGTCATGGCATTCAGTTATCAGCAATTTTGAGTCAAAGAAAGGGGTTTTCCCCTCGCGGGTAGTAAAGAACAGATTGAAACAAGAAATGCGAATTGGAATTTCGTCACTTGGGCTTTATGCAGCAAATAGAACTCCTTGCACTAAATCTTTCAAGCTTCTAGAGTCCCCGCTCATGAAGGAATCGAACACCATACCCGCGGACATTGCGGCCTTAAGTTTTGAGGAAGCGCTGGCTGAACTTGAAAAGCTCGTCAAACAGCTTGAAGACGGCAAAGCCAAGCTTGATGACGCCATCAACGCTTATCAGCGTGGCGCGTTGCTGAAGAGACATTGCGAAACTAAGTTGCGCGAGGCGCAAGCCAAGATTGAGCAGATCTCCGTCGGTCCCGACGGAACTATCTCGACAAAGCCATTCGGACCATAATTTCATCCTAACTCCAACCTAGCAAAGATCCATGCCCTCCGTCAGTCCTACCCTCGCTTCCGCGATGACCGAAGCCGCCAGCGCCGTTGCCGAAGCGTTGAAATGCATACTTCCGAAGTCTGAATTTCCAGAAAACCGCCTTTTTGAGGCTATGCGCTATGGAACGCTGAACGGCGGAAAGCGGTTGCGCCCGTTTCTCGTCATGTGTTCATCCCGCATTTTCGGGGTAGGGGGAGAATGCGCCTTGCGCGCGGCAGCGGCTATCGAGTGCGTTCATTGCTATTCGCTGATTCATGACGATCTTCCGGCTATGGACAATTCTGACCTTCGCCGAGGCGCGCCTACGGTTCATAAGAAATTTGACGAGGCCACCGCAGTGCTTGCCGGGGATGCATTGCTTACTATCGCGTTTGAGATTTTGTCCGATCCACGCACGCATGAAGATCCTGCCGTGCGCTGTCGTCTTGTTTCGGCGCTGGCGCGCGCTTCGGGGGTTCAAGGCATGGTGGGTGGCCAGATGCTTGATCTCATTGCTGAGACGACGCAACTGGACATCGGCGCGATCACGCGATTGCAGCGCATGAAAACCGGCGAACTCATCGCTTTTTCGACGGAAGCCGGAGCTATCCTTGGAAAAGCTTCTGTCCAGCATGTCAACGCGCTTCGCGCCTATGCGCACGATCTTGGCCTTGCTTTTCAGATCATCGACGACCTTCTCGACGCCGAGGGCACCGAAGAGGAAACAGGTAAGCCGGTGGGGCGCGACGCCGAGGCGGGCAAGGCGACGTTTGTCACGATTTTGGGGGCCGAGCGCGCCCGCGCTCAAGCGACATTGTTGTCCGAGCAAGCCATTCGCCACCTTTCGGTCTTCGATGGCAGAGCCAGGCCTCTTGAGGAAGTCGCCCGCTTTGTCGTTGACCGGAAGAGCTAGTGAACACCTCTCTCGCCCTTGCGCCCCACATCCTCGTTGTCGATGACGACACCCGCTTGCGCAGCCTTCTGGGGCGGTATTTGAGCGAGCAGGGGTTTGTGGTTTCCACGGCTAAGGACGCCGAGGATGCGCGAGCGAAGCTCAGAAGCCTTGTGTATGATCTTATGGTGCTCGACGTCATGATGCCAGGCGAAAGCGGGTTTGATTTTACCAGATCTTTGCGCAAGTCAGAGCGCTGCGCTCGCCCGTTGCCGATATTGCTGCTGACCGCCAAAGGAGAAACCGAAGACCGTATCGAAGGCTTGGAGGCTGGAGCCGACGATTATCTGATGAAGCCCTTCGAGCCGCGTGAACTCCTTCTGCGCATCAATGCCATTTTACGCCGCGCGCCTAAAGTGGCAGCGGTACAAAAAACTCAAGTTCGCTTGGGCGGATGGTCTTATGATCCCGAACGCGACGAGCTTAAATCCACCGATGAGGTTATCGTTTTAAGCGGTGCCGAAGCGGCGTTGATGAAAGCCTTGGCCGATGCTCCCGGACAAGTGCTGAGCCGGGAAACGCTTGTCGAAAAGAGCGCGGCTGGACAGGAGATCAACGATCGCACTATCGACGTGCAAGTTACGCGTCTTCGCCGCAAATTCGAAATCGACCCCAAAAATCCTCGTTACCTGGTGACGGTAAGAGGAGAGGGCTATAGCTTGCGTCCGGACGCCGACTAGATCATTTGCCTAAGAACGCACTAATCCTCAGGATATGCGGGAGGTCATTGGGTTTGCTTTGTCAGATATTCGTAAATCGCGTAGCAAATCACTAAAACGATCCAGAGGATCGGGGCTTGGCTTTTGTTTCCGTTCGAGCGTGTCGTTGTGTACGAGACGCCAGAACCGGGAAGCCCCACAGTCGTTCGTGAGCCTTTGGAGCCGATATTATACGTCAGCCCTTTGCCTCCGACGGAAAGGCTGGGGCCGCTTTTGCTCAGATTCAGGCGGAGGCCGGAAAGCAATTTGATTGATTTATGGAAGCGGATTCCCATGGTTCACCTGCTCATGTAAAGAGAGAAGCAAACCTCAGCAAAGTTGATGGAGGCTGTCAACTAATCCCGCTATGCCGCTTGTGCGTCCTACTGACTCTCTCGGCGAGCAAAGAAACGAGTTTTCGCACGTCGTCGCTGCTGAAGGCGTCGTCGTCGAGACGTTTTGATTTGACGCGGTGATGCATAAAGCGGACAGGGACCAGAACTCCGCCCATTTTGGGGATGATTCTCAGACTTTCGTCCATCTGGACATCGTCGCCAATATAAATGGGCGTGCGGTCTTTAAAGGCGGGGAGTCGCATCAGGCGTTCGATGGCAGCACCTTTTGTGAAGCCGCTTTGCAGAATCTCGTAGGTTCTGCCGACTTTGCGGATGATGAAATCCAGCCGGTTTTCTCCCAAAGATGCGGCAAATTCGGCAGCGAGGTCGTCGTCCATATGTGTGAACGGTAAATGAAACGACAAACTGTATTCCTTGTCTTCAAAGAAGCAGCCGTGCTTTTTGCCGACCGTATGCGCTTCCTTGCGTAAATGCGGAGGCAGAGGAGGGGCAAGCTGTTCGATGGGAGCGTCTTTGTGAGAGCGCATTTCCGCACCGCCGCTGCCGATGCTCGGTATAAGGACTCCGGGCAGAAATTTTTCCAATTTTGAAAGAGGCCTTCCTGAAACGATTGCGAACGGGATATCGTCAGAGGCGGCAATTGTTTGGAGATCGTCCACGAGTTCCAAGGGAACGTCGATTTTTTCCGGATGCGGGGCGAGATCCACCATAGTTCCGTCGAAATCGACAAGAAATGCCGAGTCTTTGTGGCGCTCGGCCAGCTCTTCAATCGTTCTGCTGCACACAGTGCCCAATGTTCCGGTCTCCCCCATAGTGTTAAGCGGCGCGCTTCTCATCGCGCCCGGTTTTTTCGAGAAGCTCGTTAAGCTGGCGACGGTCGTGAAGCTGCTTTGCATCGCCCAAAATTTGCGCCGCCCACGCGAAGACGTTGTTCATCTTTACACGCTCGCGCATGCTTTTCATGCGGGCGGTCTGTTCTTCATCGCTCATGGTCAATGCGCGAAGGAAGCAGTCGGCGACTTTCTCCTCGTCATGAGGATTGACGATGATCGCCTCGACAAGTTCGCGCGAAGAGCCCGTGAACTCGCTCAGAATCAACGATCCCCGGTCATCGTCGCGCGCCGAAATGAACTCTTTGGCCACGAGGTTCATGCCATCGGACAGCGACGACACGATGAAGACGTCTCCGGAACGGTAGAACCTGTATAATTCACGCGCCGCATAGTTTTGCTTTAGCAAATGGATAGGCTTCCAGCGTGAGGTTTGGTATTTTTTGTTGATTTCGGCGACGACTTCCTCAACCTCCTTATCCGCGTCAGCGTACGCAGGGATTGACGACCGTGACGGGGAGGCAATCTGGACAAAGCAGACTTTTCCGCGCCAAAGCGGATTTTTTTCGAGAAAAATGCCGAAAGAGCGCAGGCGCTCCGGAATGCCCTTCACGTAATCAAGCCGCTCTACGCCCAGAATGATTTTCGCATCCGGAGCGATGCCAAGGCTTTCCGTGACTTCCTTTCGGCATGCGGGGATATCGGGAACTGAAAGGGCTTCGAGGTCTGGCCATGCGATGGAGATCGGATAGGGCCTTACCATGCTGAAGTCATTCCCGTGGCGCACGCTGTTGTGCTCGCGGTCGATCAGCGCTTCGATGTGCGTGTCCACGCAATCGAGGAAGTTGTTGCAGGGCGCTTGCGTATGAAAGCCGATAATGTCGGCGGGAAGAAGACCTCGTAAAATTTCCTCTCGCCAAGGGAGAATGCCGAACGCTTCGGCGTTAGGCCACGGAATATGCCAGAAGAAGATAATCAACGCGTTTGGCAGGCGTTCGCGCACCAGCTTTGGCAGAAGAGCGAAGTGGTAATCCTGAATAAAGACAATGGGCGCGTCAGATTTCGCCTCGGCCACGATGGCGTCGGCGAACCGCTGATTGACCTCCTGGTAGGTTTTCCAGTCGGAGGCACGGAAGCGGGGCTTTACGTAGGCCATTGTCGCAAGAGGCCATAATCCTTCGTTCGCGAAGCCAGCGTAGAAGCCTGCGGTTTCCTCCTCCGAAAGCCATAGGCGCTTTAGGCGATAGGTGGGCTTGTCGGGAGGAACCATGAGCGCGCCGTTTTGGTCCGCCGCAAGGCGGTCGGCTTCGCTCATTGCCACGGCGATCCACGTTCCGCCGCAGGCCTTCATAATGGGTTCGATGGCGGTCACGAGGCCGCTTGCAGGAGTCATCCAGGTTAGTCCGCCATCGGGCGCTTTCTTATGAGCATAGGGTTGGCGGTAAGAGATGGAAATAATCTGTTCTGAGGGAAGATGTTCGCGAACAAAGCGGAACAGGGCTTCGGACGACCACATAGGGCCTGACAGGCAAAGACGCTGGCGTTCGCGCTCGAGCTGGCGCAGGCGATGTCGGATTTCACGCGTGACGCCGATGGCTTCTTTAGGCAGATTTTTTGCATTTTTGCCGGTGATGATGTAATCGCGCAGACTTTCGGCCCAACGGTTAATCGTCATGCGCGCAAGAAAGACTGTTGTTACCGCCGCTACAAGATTGATGCCGAGGAGCGACCAAAGCATGTTCTGCTGCGCTTGTTGACCTACTCCGGAGGTGGCGATGAGCGACAATGCGATAAGGCAAAGCACAGCGGTTAGAGGTGCGGCGACCCGGAATGAGAACATGTTACCTCCTGTGTTCGAGATAGGAGAAAATGAAAATTGCAAATCGCAGATCGCAGATCGAAGAAACCAGATGTTCTTGATCTGACCTAAGTGTCCGCCGGGCGGAACACGCGCTCGCTCCATTTCGTTCCGGCAGCGGCGATAATCTGGTGGAAAATTTGCTCTTCGAACTGGTTAACGTCAAGCCATGGTGCAGCAATTTGCTTGCGGATGCAAGAGACAATGGTTTCGGAAAGATCGCGCGCGATAGGACCTTGCTTCGGGCGCTACGCGAAAGGAATTTTGTGCTTTACGTATTTCCCGAAGAGTTAGTATACTGATTTCATGTACGATGCCTTCTTACAGCCTGATCTTTCGATAGAGGCCTCCGTCGCTGCGGCCATTCGTATCATTATTATTCCTGCGTAAGCAGGAACATACGCGCGTCTCACCAACATTTCAAAATTCAAACATCTAAAAGCCAAACTCAGACAATGAGTTGCCACAATGAAGGAACAATGAGTCATCAAGAGAACCTGAGTTAGGCAACGCAAATAGAGGATTGTCATGTTTAATGTTTCATCTTCGCTTGTCGAAGAATATGCAAAAAAGGTCGCGGCAGTCGAGTTTCATGGAATCGTTCAAAGGACGGCCTTGCAAAAGGCGGCGATGCTCAGCGCCTCTCTTGGGCGCGATGTATTGCTTAAGCGCGAGGATCAACAGCCCGTTTTTTCGTTCAAAGTGCGCGGAGCGGCCAATAAAATCGGGTCTCTTAACATGGCGCAGAAGAAGGCTGGGGTCATTACCGCTTCCGCAGGAAATCACGCGCAAGGCGTGGCTCTTGCGGCCAAAAGATTCCAGATCAGAGCAACAATCGTGATGCCGAGGACAACGCCCGAGATCAAAGTGAACGCTGTGCGCGCGCAGGGGGCCGAAGTCGTGCTTTTCGGGGACTCATTTCCCGAGGCGCTTCAACATGCGCTCGAACTTCAGGCGAAAGAAAGCATGACGTTTATTCATCCCTATGACGACGACGAGGTAATCGCGGGGCAGGGGACAATAGGAAAGGAAATATTGGAGGATGCGTCTTATCCTATCGATGCGGTATTTGTACCGGTTGGAGGCGGCGGTTTGGCTGCGGGGGTGACGGCCTGGATCAAGCATGTGCGGCCCCACGTTAAAGTGTTTGGCGTTGAACCCGTGGGGTCGGATTGTCTGACGCAGGCGTTGGTTGCCGGATCGCGCGTCAAGCTGCCGAAGGTCGAACTTTTCGCCGATGGCGTCGCGGTTGCTCAGGTCGGGGAAAAGCCTTTTAAAATTTTGCGCGAAGTTCTGGATGGGACAATCCTTGTTAGCGTTGATGAAATCTGCGCGGCTGCGTGGGATGTTTCAGGGGACACGCGTACTGTCCCCGAGCCATCAGGGGCTTTGGCCATCGCGGGGCTTAAGAAGTACCTTGAAGGCGAAGGCGCGGATGGATCGGGCGCTCTGGTCGCCATCGTTTCCGGGGCAAACGTGGATTCGGACCGTGTTCGGTACATGGCGGAGCGTATTTCGGTTGGGCAAAAGCGCGAAATTTTGATGTCAGTGACATTGCCTGAGCGCCCGGGAGCCTATCGCGAATTCTGCCGGTTGCTGAACGGCCATGCGATCACTGAGTTCAATTACCGGTATTCAAGCGGCGACATGGCTTATGTTTTCGTCGGTCTTCGTGTGCAGAACTACGCCAAGGACAGCGGTCCTATTCTGTCAAGGCTGAGAGACAACGGTTTTCCTGTTACCGACCTGACAGATAATGAAGTTGCAAAGGAGCATATCCGGCATATGGTCGGAGGCAGGCCTCCGTGCCCGTTGAAAGAGGTCGTTTACAGCTTCGAGTTTCCGGAGCATCCGGGCGCGCTTCTCGCATTTCTCGAAAAGATTCAGCCTTCATGGAATATCAGCTTGTTCCACTACCGCAGCCACGGGGCATCGCACGGGCGCGTACTGATGGGATTGCAGGTTCCTCATGCCGAGCGCGCGCAGCTCCGGGCGCTTCTTGAGGGCGAAGAATTTAATGGGAGAGACGAAACGGAGAATCCGGCTTATGCGCAGTTCCTGCGGGAAACGGAAACTCTGGAGGAAGAAAGGGAGAGACATGTCTGGTGAGAGGGAAGAAAAGCTGAAAAGCCTTGGATATGACCTCGCGAAGATTTCGACGCCAAAGGCAAAATATGTTTTGTCGAAGCGTGCAGGCAATCTGCTGTTTAGCTCCGGCGCGTTGCCTGTGGACGGGGAGAATCTTTGCCATCCCGGTAAAGTTCCTTCAGAGGTGCCTTTGGAAACAGCCAGGCAAATGGCGGCCTTATGCGCCGCGAACATTTTACGCGCTGTCGCCAAAGATTACGGACTCGACAGGATTAAGCAGGCTGTGAAGCTTACAGGTTTTGTGAACAGCGATTCCGATTTTCCGAACCAGCACCTTGTTGTAAATGGGGCTTCGGAATTGCTGGTGGACGTTCTTGGCGAGGCCGGGGTGCATGCCCGCTCGGCGTTGGGCGTAGCGATGGTTCCCCTTAACGCGTGCGTTGAGGTGGAGATTGTATTCGAACTGGATACAGCCGCAGCCGCATAAGACGGGAGGCTGTCGCAAAGACGCCGTTTGACAGAAAACGGCGGTGGCTTTAGTTAGTTAGCCAGTTTCTGGCAGGATTACTCTCATGCAAAAGTTCGATTCCGAGAAAATTCCGACTGCCTCTTTGGTCCTTATGATCGGCGCTCTTATCGCCGTTTTGCCGTTGGGGCTGCTTTCAGCGCTCGTTTCGGGGCTTCTGGTTTACAACATCATCGTATTCGGGGCCAAAAGCCTTTGCCGCAATGGCGTGTTGCCCAGCAATAAAATCGCAAAAATGGTGCTGTTCGTCACTATCACCGTTGTTGTGATCTCGCTTTTGATCGCGGGAGGCGTTTGGTTCGTTTCTTTCATCAGCGACGGGCAGGAGAGCATCGTTGGCCTCATCAAGCAAATGGCCGACGTTGTGGCCTCGGCGCGCAAGTCATTGCCGGGATGGATTCAAGACGCTTTGCCCTCCAATCTCGAGGATTGGCAGACAGGAATTCATGAATGGTTGCTCAGCAATGCTCGTTATTTAAGCGTTTTCGGGCGCGATGCCGGGATGTTTCTTGTGCATGTGATCTTTGGGATGGTGATCGGCGGATTGGCCGCCATGCAGAGCAGCGATGGGTTTACTCCGGGACCGCTCACCGAGGCCCTTCGGACGCGCGCGAACTGTCTGTGCCTTGCGTTTCGGCGGATCATCTTTTCACAGATTCGGATTTCGGCGCTAAATACTTTTCTTACGTTTATCTTTCTGACAATTGTCATGCCCGCCATCGGATTTAGGCTGCCCCTTATTAAGACTATGGTTCTTGTGACCTTTATCGTCGGCTTGTTGCCGATCATAGGAAACATTATTTCCAATACAATAATCTTTTTAATCGCTTTGGGCGTGTCCGCCGGGGCGGCGGTGAGCGCGCTGGTGTTTCTAATCCTTATCCACAAGTTGGAATATTTCGTTAATGCGAAGATCATAGGAACTCGCATCAGCGCCCATGCGTGGGAGGTTTTGACTGCGATGCTTGTGATGGATGCCGCCTTTGGGCTTCCCGGGGTTGTTGCGGCTCCCATCTACTATGCTTATATCAAGAACGAGTTGGCAGAGAGGAAGCTGATTTAGCGCTTTTGCCGAGAGGCGGAGTCTTGATAAGCGTCAATTTCGTTTTTACGTGAAACGTTTAGCTTTCTGCTGTCCGTTTTAACCATCTCTTGCGTATCGCGGGTTTGATGCGCTAGACTTTCCCACGCTTTCGTTTATCTAATAGGAGTTAGCTTTATGTCGACCCCCGAACGCCATCCCTTTGAAACGCTTAATAATATGCTCATTCCGATGGTCATCGAACAGACTTCGCGTGGTGAGCGGTCGTTCGACATTTATTCAAGGTTGTTGAAAGAGCGCATCATTTTCATGGTCGGCGAAGTCAATGACAGCGTCTCGAGCCTTGTTTGCGCTCAGCTTTTGTTCCTCGAATCAGAGAATCCAAATAAAGAAATTTCTATTTACGTCAATTCGCCGGGAGTCGTCGTTTCTTCGGGACTCCCGATGTATGATACTATGCAATATATCAAATGCCCTGTTTCGACCGTTTGCATCGGGCAGGCTTGCTCGATGGGGTCGCTGCTTTTGGCGGCGGGGGCTGCCGGACGACGGTTTGCGCTTCCCAATGCCCGGATTATGATCCATCAGCCTTCGGGCGGGGCACAGGGACAGGCAGCGGATATCGAGATTCAGGCCCGCGAAATCCTCAAGCTTCGCCAAAGGCTTAACGAGATTTACGTTCGCCATTGCAAGCAACCTATCGAAAAAATCGCGGCTGCGGTAGACCGCGATAACTTTATGTCGCCGGATGAAGCTAAGGCCTTCGGATTGATCGACGAGGTTGTGGTTCATCGCCCCGACAATACGGGAAGCGAGAAAAAAGCTGCTTAACAATGCGATAACCATTATTTCCTATGATGCAAGCCGCTTGTGACGCCAGATAAAGAGAAGTTTATGACAAAGCCTACAAACGCAGATTCCAAGAATACGCTCTACTGTTCCTTCTGCGGAAAGAGCCAGCACGAGGTGCGCAAACTGATTGCCGGGCCTACCGTTTTCATTTGCGACGAGTGCGTTGATCTTTGCACTGACATCATTCGCGAAGAAAGCAAGACTACACTCGCCAAGTCGCGCGAGGGCGTGCCTTCGCCGAAGGACATCATGGCGATTCTCAACGATTACGTGATTGGCCAGGAGCACGCAAAGCGTGTGCTGTCCGTTGCTGTGCATAATCACTATAAACGGTTGGCCCATGGCGCGCGTAGCTCGGACGTCGAACTGGCGAAGTCCAATATTTTGCTTGTGGGACCGACGGGGTGCGGCAAAACGCTTTTGGCTCAAACGCTGGCGCGCATCATCGACGTTCCGTTCACGATGGCCGACGCGACGACGCTGACGGAAGCGGGCTATGTCGGTGAGGACGTCGAAAATATCATTCTGAAGTTGCTTCAGGCCGCTGATTATAATGTCGAGCGTACGCAGCGCGGCATCGTTTACATTGACGAAATCGACAAAATCAGCCGCAAGTCGGACAATCCCTCCATCACCCGCGATGTTTCGGGCGAGGGCGTGCAGCAGGCTTTGCTGAAACTTATGGAGGGAACCGTCGCCTCAGTGCCTCCGCAGGGTGGGCGCAAGCATCCCCAGCAGGAATTCTTGCAGGTCGATACGACGAACATTCTGTTTATTTGTGGCGGGGCGTTCTCGGGGCTTGAGAAGATCATTTCTGCACGCGGCCGCGGCAGTTCCATCGGGTTTGGCGCAGATGTGCGCGGGCCGGATGACCGCAGAACGGGCGATATTTTGCGCGAGACGGAGCCGGAAGATCTTTTGAAGTTCGGGCTGATCCCCGAGTTTATCGGGCGCTTGCCGGTGATCGCGACGCTTAACGATCTTGACGAGAGTGCGCTGATCGATATCCTCACGACGCCGAAAAACGCGCTTGTGAAGCAATTCCAGCGCTTGTTTGAGATGGAAGACATCAAACTTGACGTCGATAGCGGCGCGCTTAAGGCCATCGCCCAGAAGGCGATTGCGCGCAAGACCGGGGCGCGCGGGCTGCGCTCGATCATGGAGGCGGTACTTCTTGATTCCATGTACGAGCTTCCGGGATCAACGGACGTTGAGAAAGTTCTTATCACCCAAGATGTCGTCGAAGGAAAATCCAAGCCGATTTACGTTCATGGCGAGAAGCGCGGCGACGGGTCGATGTCCGCGATTGCTGCAAAAGCCTAAGGGAAAGGAAAACTTCGATGCCCGAGAGCAGCCTGATCCAGGAGAAAATCAAGGAAGCTTTGATTGCTATGGGCAATAACAAGCACGACGCTTTAAAGCTTTTGATTACGTGGACAATCAGGGATCATGCGCTTTTGCTGGCAATGACTAAGCCGCACTTGAAGGCTATTGCATCGGGGCATATTGACTCCTATTTGCGTAATCGGGGCGAGGGAAAGACACTTGAGCCCTTCGGCGCGGACAGCATATCCCCTCATGCGATTGACGACATCATTTCATCGTCGCGCTCTGACAGAAGGGGGCGGGGGGAAACGGTGCCTCCGCCAAAATCAAGCGAGCGCCAAGCGTCCGCTATGCGCAGGCTCGCGGCCGCATTTACGAAAAAGAAAAAGTAGTTGTCTGCATTCGCCCCCAATCCGAGTATCGGATAGTTTCTGGTTCATATTCCTCGCGGACGCTCGGAGATAAATGGCTACGTCATTTTTCTCGGAACCAGTTTTTATCATTTATTCTTGAATATGCTGGGCAATCAGGCTCATGAGCACCGGGCAGGTAGCCGATGCTCATGAGAAATTCCCCCGTGATTTCTCCGCCCATGAATTGGAAAGTTTTTTTGAACAGCTTGACCCAATCTCTTTTGTCTTGCGGATGATGCGCCAAAAGCCACTTCGCAAAGCCTCCATGAGACTTTCTTAACTCTACCACTGTTCCCGCATTAGCGATAACCGCTTGAATCTTAAGCCTGTTGCGGATAATTGTCTTGTCTCCGAGAAGCCTTTCGATTTCGGCTTCCTCATATGCTGCGACTTTTTCCGGTCTGAACCCGTCAAACGCTTTGTTCAACGCTTTGCGCTTCTTAAGCACAATCTCCCATGACAGGCCTGCTTGCATAATTTCAAGTGATAGCCGTTCGAAAAGCGCACGCTCGTCACTGACGGGAAAGCCATATTCCATATCATGATAAGCTCCATGAACGGGGTGTCCCGGAGCAAGATCGCAATACCAACGCGCCATAAATAAGCCTTTTAACCCTTTTTAAGCCCCATCGTCACGAATTTAACAGTAAAGCTTGCATTTTGGGCAAGCTTTTCCTAGAAGAAAGCCTCGCGTTTCAGGGCAGCGTATAAGACCCAAAGGTCCTTTTATTGGGCCAGATGAGGAAAATGAAGATGAAAGAGAACATCCATCCCGATTATCACGATATCACCGTCATTATGACCGACGGAACGGAATTCGTTACACGCAGCACATACGGCAAAAAGGGAGACAAGCTGCATCTTGACGTGGACCCCAAGGTTCACCCGGCATGGACGGGCATGCATCGCTTGGTAGACCGCGGCGGCCAGTTGGACAAGTTCAACAAGCGCTTTGCGGGTCTGACGGGCAAGAAAGAAGCCAAGGCCGAGGCCCCTGCCGAAAAGATCAAGCTTACAACCACCGCGTCGGACGCGAAGAAGAAGAAAAAGGAAAAGGCCTAGCCTTTCAATATGTTACAAAAAGCCGCCTTTGGGCGGCTTTTTATTTTCACTTACGCTGATTTCGATTTAGTTGCATAGGAACTGTTGTTACAATACGCAATATCCTGATTGTTTATTCTTTTTCCAGTTTCTCGAGGTTGTTATGGATACCTTGTCTAATTACCTTTCGAGTACGAACGACCTTTGCGCGCGCTTCAAAAATACTGTTAAACAGGTCTGCACTCCCAAAAGAATGAAACAAGCGTTCGTTTTTTTCAGCGCGCTTTCCATAATCTCTGCCAGTGCCGGGGCCGTATTACACCAGGACCATTTTGCAGAAGATACGACAGTATTCAAGGGCAAGGAAATGAAGGCCAGTTTCGGCGGGATCGTAACTTATTGGAATGGCGCCGCAGAGGATCTCGAGGCCCTTGGAAATGCTTTGAAGGATCCCTTGCCGGTCGCGAGTGCGGCGTCGGAAAACCCGCACATCGTTTTTCGTGATAATGGAAAAGATTATAAGCTGTACTATTTCATAAACGATGACGGACAATTTATTGCCCGCGGCCACCTTAAAGAACACAATTATACAAAAGTAAATGGCACGGAAGTTGGTTGGGAAGACTCGGATGATGATGATCATATTGACTATTTCTTAGACAAGGAAACGGGCAAGCTTTACAAGCAAAACACGGTCACCGAACAACGTTATGTGTGGGATGAAGATGATAGGAAATGGAATATCACTTCAAAGACCACTCAAGATGATGAGGACAACGAAAACTACGTCGATTCCGAACACAAACGTGTTATCTCCAAAGAAGCCGTCATTATCGGCAGAGTCACTTGGTCTGACAACGTTACGGTGGAAAAAGGCGCTGAAATTAAAAGCGGCGGCGATCTTAAAATCGGACCTGACGTTTACATCGGAGAGAACGTTTCTGTCGAGGGCAACGGAACAATTACAAGATCAAGTCTCATCGGAGATGAAGCAACGGGCGAAAACGAAGTAGTAACATATGAATACAAAAGTACGGGAGAGTACCATGAGGTCGGAGGCAGTCCAAAAGCAACATCCATCCATGGCCCCTTTGACATATCGGACTGCGAAATAGGGAAAAGCAGTGAATTATATAACGTGACGCTTAACGGTTTTACAATCCTCCCCAAAACTCAGATCGGATCGGAAAAGGGAGAGCCTGTTCGGATGATAGACGGCGAGATTGGCGAAAGCTCTATTATCAAAGGCGGCGTAGAAGCTAGAACTCTCTACATTGGGAGAGAGGCTTGCATAGAACAAGACGCTACTATTCAGGATTTCAGCGGCGGAGAAGAGATTACTGTCGGTAGAAACAGTACAATTCAGAATGTATTTATGGGCACTAAGGGCGTTGTTGGTGAAGGCAGCACCGTTGAGGGTAGTACTGTCTTCTACGGCGCGACAGTAGGCCCAAACGCGACGCTGAAGCGGGTTACAGCAGGCGATTACCTGACTGTTGGGGATAACGTGTCAGCTGCCGACATAGAAGCCGGGGATCGTGTAACTATCAAAAACGACGCCGTTGTTTCCAAAGGTGTTCTTGGCACAAACTCGACCGTGGCTGCGGGAGTAAACGCCGCTGATTTCCAACTTGGCGACAATGAAATTCTTACCCCCAAAGAAAATCTCGCGGAAAAAGACTGGCTTCCGGTTCGCGTTGTAAAGTCAGTTGGAAGCAAGCTTTGGGAGCTTGTGACCTGAAATACGAAACAACATAATCTCCTTTGTCCATGGCCGCATGCTAGAATGATGCATAGCCAAAAGGGGGTAAATCATGTTTTTTCGGAACCTTATAAGCTTTATGGTGGCAGCATTCGCAATAACAACGGTTGCTAAGACCATAGGTTCTCTACAAAGAGACATAAGCGGCACAAGGCAAAAAATAGGAAGCCCACAGGGTCCACAGCTTGGATAGCCTGTCATATGCTGTGAACCCGCAAGGGTAAATCCCCGCTTTCCTGGAATAATAGGCGGTTATGCCTCGACGAATGGTTTGCGGCGGAAGTTATGATGCGCTTCGATATAACGCACCGTTCCGCTTCTCGACCGCATAACGACAGTGTGCGTCTCGGCTCCGCCCGCGAACCTGCGAACGCCCTTAAGCATCGTGCCATTGGTCACGCCGGTGGCCGAGAACATCACGTCCCCGTGCGCCAAATCGTGCATCTCATATTTGCGGTTCAGGTCTTTGATCCCAGCCTTCGCCGCCCGGCCTCGTTCGTCGTCGTTACGAAACAGCAGGCGACCTTGCATGAACCCGCCGATGCACTGCAGCGCCGCGGCGGCCAAAACGCCCTCGGGTGCTCCTCCGGAGCCTAAATACAGGTCCACGCCCGTATCCGCTTGCGACGTTGCGATGATACCCGAAACGTCGCCGTCACCGATCAGCATGATACGCGCGCCGGTCTCGCGAACCTTCGCGATCAACTCGTTATGGCGGGGGCGTTCGAGAATGCAAACCTGTATATCCGATATTTCCGCCCCTTTTGCTTTTGCGAGGTTTTTGATGTTCTCGGCGGGAGATGCGTCCAGATCGACCACATTGGCGGGAAGCCCTGCGCCTACAGCTATTTTGTCCATGTAAACGTCCGGCGCGTGAAGGAATCCGCCAGCTTCTGCTAGAGCAACGACGGCTAATGCATTCGCTCCGCCTCGCGCTGTGATCGACGTGCCTTCCAGAGGATCAAGCGCGATATCGACTTTGGGGCCCTTTCCCGACCCGACCTTTTCTCCGATGTACAGCATCGGGGCTTCGTCCCGCTCGCCTTCGCCGATAACAACTGTCCCGTTGATGTCGAGAATATTAAGCGTCCGGCGCATGGCGTTGACGGCGGCCTGATCGGCGGCTTTTTCATCTCCGCGCCCGACTAAAAGAGATGCTGAAAGTGCGGCGGCTTCGCTCACGCGGACCAATTCCATGGCGAGGTTGCGGTCGTTATAGGCTGGATCGACAGACATAAAAATTCCCCTCGAATTTAAACAAGATCGAGGCGACTCTTAACACGTGGAAAGGGGTTTTACTACTCTTCTCTGATCGCGGGAACTTCCGCTTGATTTCCGGTTTTTATCACAGGAGAAAACACCTTGTCACCCTCGCGAATTCCCATTTTCTTGGACAATCCGCCGTTAATTTCGATCACTGCAGTGACCAGCCCGGGAGAGGACATCGGCGTTTCATCTTTTGGCCGAGCGCTAGCAACGATTTTGGCAATTGTTCCATCGGTCTTTATGAAAAGCAAGTCGAGGGGAATAAAGGTGTTTTTCATCCAAAAAGAAGCTGGTTTGGGTTCTGGAAACGGGAAAATCATCCCTGTGTCGGTCTCAAGCTTCTTTGCGAACATAAGTCCATAAGCCTGTTCACTGGGACTGAGGGCGACCTCTGCCTTAAAAAGCACTGATGTGCCATTTTGGCGCACGACAGTGAAATTCGACATTCTGAAAGGCGGACGCGAATAGACATACCCGTCAAACACCAAAAAAAGGACGAGCGCCAAAACACTTAAGTAGATGAGCCTCTTCACACTCATGGATGCGCCAACGAAAGTTTTTAGCAATTGACGATTTATTGACTATTACTTACTTATTCTACTGTCACTGCCAAATGTATCTGCATATTCTTAATTTTTGGTAGTGAAAACCGCTTGGGGGCAGCTATGCGCCGGAAGTATTATGCCGTTTTTGGTCTTTTAACAACAGCATTGCTACTTTCTGGGGCTGGATTGGCCGGAAATGTTTTAGTTCCAGGAGCCAATACTTCCGCCAACATGGGGCTGATGGCTCCGCAAAAACCAAGTGAACCGGCTCCTTCTGAAAAAAAAGGCACGACAATTAATAGCAGAGAACCTGAAAAAAATACCGAAAGATCACGCGGCGCTGGCATAAAAAAAGGAGCCACAAATGACGACCTCCCTCCAAGCGTTGGTCCATGGGTTACAAATCCTCTCCTGCGAGGTCTTTATACAAAATCAAAGAGACTTAACCGTACAAAAATAATGAGCTTTAAGGATCTTCCCGATCCGCAGAACAAAATCCTTCCCTATGTTCTGAGCATTTCTTTCAGCGACAAATCGACGCTCAGCGACGAGGATGCAAAAAAAATCAGGAAGAAGCTGGGACTCTCGACCAATGAAATTTCGAAGAACTGTTATCTCGCGCCACGCGGGCTAATGAATACGGACAAAGGCACATACAGTTTCGGCTATGGCTTGTCACATATTTCAAATGTTCAATATGCGGGCACAATCAACGAGTACCATCTGCGCGCTCGCGCCTTATGTAAGGTTGGTCCGACAGTCCCAGGAAACGCCGGATCGCTTATTATGCTGAACGACCGCATCCAAGTCACACTTAAAAAGGTGAACTGTCCTCTGCCAACCCGCGCAGTCAAGGGCTTGGTCGTTACCTACACGGGCACGAAGAAAAGCACATGCGAGTATCAATATTGATTTAGGCGAAGGGCTCAGGAAGGGAAGCTGCAATTCAGCTTTTCAAAGCTCTACCATTTTCCCCGTCTGGAAGTAAGAGATCGATTTTCCAAGTTGCTCCTTCAAAGCATTGAAAGCATCGATGCCTGTGCAATGACATGTATAAATATGTTCGATCTTCTCTCTATCAAAGCGCTGTGCCAGTGCTTTGATAGCGTTGTCGCATGCGGATTTCGGCATCCGGATCAAATGAAAGCCGCCGATGACCGCCTTGATCTTCTCGCCTTTGAACTGGCTCTTTGCAACGTCGAGCATATTTTCAATGCCATTATGTGAGCATCCGGAAAACACAACGATGCCGTCTTTCTCCCTGACAATAAGCAACAGCTCGTGAGCGAAATCGTCGGGAAGGATCTCCCCATCCTTTTTCGTGTACAAAAGCCTATTTCCTTCGGGCGTAGGATAGTTGTGAGGAATGTTTGCAATTAAAAACACATTTTCTGCAACTTCACAGGCGCCTTTTATAAATCGAATCCGGTTCCCGAATTCCGCCAAAACGCGCGGGTCCGTTCCGTTTGCCCGATACCCGGAAGGCTCCTTCGCGAAAAATTCCCCTAAGGCTTCCTGCTTCATGTAGACAGGAGCTTCCTCATTTTCCCTGAATAGCGTTAAAAGTCCGCCGCTATGGTCGTGATGCCCGTGCGATAGGATGGCAAATTCTACGTTCTTCACGTCAATGCCAAGGTCCTGCGCGTTTTTTATAAACGCTTCGCTGGCTCCTGTGTCGAAAAGGAATTTGGCGGAATCTGCCTCGATATAAAGGCATAAACCATGCTCATGGCAAAGGCGCTGTTCTTCATCCTGAAGGTTCTCTATGACAGAAACTATTTTCATGCGCAGTTTCCTTGCATTCCATACAGTTTCGCGTACGCGCCGCCTCTGGAAATAAGCTCGGCATGAGCGCCGAGTTCGACAGCTTTGCCTTTTTCAAGCACGACAATGACATCGGCATCGACGATTGTCGAAAGCCGGTGCGCGACCACGATGGTGGTGCGGCCTTCTTGCAATCTCTTGAGCGCCGCTTGCACCGCTCTTTCGGACTCGTTATCGAGCGCTGATGTGGCTTCGTCCAAGAGCAATATCGGTGCGTTACGCAACATAGCGCGTGCGATCGCGATGCGCTGGCGCTGTCCTCCCGAAAGCTTGATCCCGAATTCGCCGACCCGTGTATCGTAGCCCTGCGGCAGGCACCGGATAAAACCATCCGCCGAAGCGGCTTCGGCGGCCCGTTCGATCTCCTCGGCGGAAGCGTCGAGCTTTCCGTACCCGATATTAGCCCGTATCGTGTCGTCGAAAAGCGCCGTTTCCTGGCTGACCAGCGCAATTTTTGAGCGCAAACTGCCCATGCTTACATCTCGCACATCGATGCCGCCGACGGTAATGCGCCCCGATTGCACATCGTAAAATCGCGGAATCAGGTTGATGATCGTGGATTTCCCGGCGCCGCTGGAACCAACTATGGCCACGGTTTTCCCATGCGGAACATTGAGGCTGAGCCCTTCAAGCGCGAGCGTGCCGTCCGGATAGGAGAACGCCACATCCTCAAGCCCCACTGAGTAATCCGTGATTTTAAGTGCGCTTGCCGAAGGGGAATCAACGATCTCCGGCTTCACGTCAAGCAGCATAAAAACGCGGTCCGCCGCCGCAAGCCCGGCTTGAAATTGCGCGCTCACGCGCCCCATCCGCTTCATAGGATCATATGCCAGAACGAACGATGCGATAAACGCGACGAGATCGCCCGGCGTGTTGGTCCCGTGCTCGACTTGCAAATAGCCGTACATTACAAGCGCCGCAATGGCTACGCTGCTGAGGACTTCCATCACAGGCCCCGTTAGCGCCGAGACCCTGATGCTCTTGAGTGAAAGTTTATAAATTGTTTCGGTTAGTGTCCGGACACGATTGACCTCAAGTTCCTCGTTCCCGTACGCTTTGACGTGTCGAACTCCCTGAAAAGTTTGATTAAGCAGCGCCGAAAGATCGCCAGTCGCATTTTGCGTATTGAAAGCCAGTTTCCGGATTCTTTTTCCGATCCGCGCCACATAAAACGCCGATAGCGGAAACACGGCGAACACAATGCAGGACAGCCTCCAGTCCTGATAAAACATCACGCCGATCAGCGTGGCTAACTCAAGACCGCCCCTGAATGAGTTGAGCAGACATTCGTTTACCGCTTGCCGCATGATCGCAACGTCGTTAATAACGCGCGACACAAGCATCCCCGATGCGTTGGCATGGAAAAAGGCGAGGTCGGATCGCATCAGATGCTCGCATATCTCCTGCTGGACGGTGGCCACGATTCGCTGGCCTATCCGGTTCATAAGAATGGTATGAAAATAAACGGTCGCGCTTCGCAACCAGAAGCTACCAATAATGAATGCGCAGACCCAGCCCATGTAAATTAGCCCGCGCCGCTGGATCATCCCATCGACAACGTACTGTAAGGTATGGGTAAACACGCCGCGCATCGATGCCGCAATGGCCATAAAGGCCATGGCTGCGAAAAAATGGTTTCGATGCGGCTTTAGATAGGCGCCGACAAGCCTTCTAAGCAAAGCCCAGGAAGATTTGCCTTGTCCCTGAAGAGCCGCAAGATGCGCAGGCGTTGGGTCCGGATGTCTCACGTCGTCACACCGCCTTTGCAAGGGCACGTTTTTTCTTGCCCACGCTGATGCGTGCAATCCCGGTCGCGTCCAATTGGCTCGTTTCGATCGTTGCGGCTAAGGACGTCACCGGCGCATCGTTGAGCCTGATGCCGCCTTGCTCTATCAGCCGCTTCGCCTCGCCTTTCGACGACGCAAGCCCAAGAGACACCACGACATCGACAATCAACGGCTTTGCGTCGCGCGAGAACGTGTATGTCGGCAAGTCCGCAGCCTTCCCACTTCCCTCGAAGGCTTCGCTCGCCGTCTTCGTAGCTGCCAAAGCCTCTTCTTCGCCATGCGCAAGCTTCGTGGCCTCGAAGGCTAAAATCTTCTTGGCTTCGTTGATCTCTGCATCGCGCAGCTTTCCCAGTTTATCGATCTCGCTCAAGGGCAGGTCTGTGAAAAGCTTCAGGAAGCGCACGACATCGGCATCCTCGGTATTGCGCCAGAACTGCCAGTAGTCGTAGGGACTCAGCCTATCTTTGTTGATCCACACGGCTCCGGAAACCGACTTGCCCATTTTTTCGCCCGATGCCTTGGTGATTAAAGGAGTAGTCAGCCCGAATAGCTCGATATCCTTCATCCTGCGTCCCAACTCGACGCCGTTGACAATGTTGCCCCATTGATCCGATCCGCCCATTTGCAGCGTCACGCCAAGACGCTTGTACATCTCCACAAAGTCATAGCCCTGCATAATCATGTAATTGAACTCAAGGAATGTCAGCGGTTGTTCGCGTTCAAGTCTCAGCTTGACGGAGTCGAACGTCAGCATCCGGTTGATCGTAAAATGCCTTCCCACCTCGCGCAAAAACGGAATGTATCCAAGATTGTCCAGCCAGTCGGCGTTGTTGACCATCACGGCATCCGTCTTTCCCTCGCCAAACGTCAGGAAATGCGCGAAAGCTTTCTTGATTCCCGCGATATTGGACGCAATGGTCTCATCCGATAAAACCCTCCGCAATTCGTCTTTTCCCGAAGGATCGCCTATCTTGGTCGTCCCGCCGCCCATCAATACAATGGGCCTGTGCCCCGTCTGCTGCAACCTGCGCAGCATCATGATACCGGCCAGATTACCCACGTGCAGACTGTCCGCCGTCGCGTCGAACCCAATATATCCCGAAATAACTTCGCTGGATGCCTTGCGGTCCAAAGCTTCGAAATCTGTGCATTGGTTAACGTGCCCGCGCTCACGCATAACGCGTAGAAAGTCTGACTTGAAATTCGACATCCCTTTAAACCCTATATTTTATCGGCTAGTGTCTGCCTGGGTCAAAGATAGTAGCCAACCTTTTCTGTTACATGAAGCCAAAAAAACTTTATAAAGCCGCGGGACTAATGAGCGGCACCTCGATAGACGGAATAGACGCCGCGCTGATCGAAACCGACGGTGAGAACTATGTCCGCCCCTTGGGATTCTTCGGAAAGCCATACGCTGATGACTTCCGCGCCAAGCTACGCAAATGCCTTGGAAATTCGCATGGAACGGACGACGAATTTGTCCGCGACTTCGAGCGCGAGTTGACCGAAAAACATGCCGAGATCCTTCTCGAACTTTTGCGAAAAACGGGTGAGAAGGCGGATATCGTCGGTTTTCACGGCCAAACCATTTACCACCATCCCGAGCAGCGCCGGACAATCCAGATCGGCGACGGCTTGCTTCTCGCAAAGCTCGTCGGGATCGACGTGGTGAACGATTTCCGTACCGCTGATGTGCTTGCGGGAGGCAATGGCGCGCCTCTCGTGCCGCTTTATCACAGGGCTCTGGTAGTCAATCTTCCCAAACCCATCCTGATCCTCAACATCGGGGGAGTCTCAAATGTCACTTGGGTGGGGGGCGAAGGAAATGACGATATCCTCGCTTTCGATATCGGCCCCGGAAATGCGCTGATCGACGATTGGATCTTGCGGCATACGGGCAGGCCTTTTGATTATAATGGCGAACTTGCGGCCTTAGGCCACGTCGATGCCGCGCACGTTGAAAAAGCGCTTAGCCTCGACTTCTTCCGCCGGACGCCGCCGAAATCTCTTGACCGCGATGACTTCGCAAAACAATCGCCCGAGCATCTTAATGCCGCCGATGGTGCGGCCACGCTCACGATGATGACCGCCATGGCCGTTCAGCGCAGCCTGTCCTTTCTGCCCGTAAAATCGAAAGCCGTCTACGTCGCAGGCGGTGGCCGCCACAATCTCACCCTGATGAAATGGATTGAGTTCGTTTCGGGCCTCAAAACGCTTTCGGTAGATGAATTAGGCTGGAGCGGTGACGGTCTGGAAGCCGAAGCCTTTGCATGGCTGGCCGTACGTTCTCTTTGTGGGCTGCCTTTAAGCCTTCCCAAAACAACGGGAGTGCCAAAAGCAATGCCCGGGGGAAAACTTAACAACTCGAAGATTGACGGCCAAACCTTTGCTGGCGACGGAGAGAGAAACCCTCTTTAGCCCAAGCTCTTAATCATCGCGTCATGGTCGATTTCGGGTTGCTCATCTTGCTGGCTGCTTGGCGTGCTGGCAAAACCTTCTGTAGGATTCTGGTCGGCTTCCGGCTCAGCGGGCTGATCAATCGGAGCCATCGTATCAATCGAAGATTCCTGCAGTGAGGTTTCTGGTGCAGTCTCTTGCGGGCCTTGTTCGCGCTCGACACGCCTTTGGGCGCGTTTGACTGCGGCTTCGAGATCCGCTTGTTTGCACAGGCCGAGCAAAACCGGATTTTGCGGCTTGATGTTTGCTGTGTTCCAGTGTGAACGGTCGCGGACTTTTCCAATAGTTTCCTTGGTCGTTCCCAACAGGCGCGCAATTTGCGCATCGAGAAGCTCCGGATAATTCTTGATGAGATATGCGATGGCGTCCGGTTTTTCGCCGCGCTTCGAGACAGGCGTGTACCGCGCGCCTTTCGTGCGCATTTGAGGAAGAGGCAAGTCGCTTTTGGTCATCTTAAGGTGGGCGCGAGGGTCCGCTTCGCAGCGCTTGATTTCTTCCAACGTTAATTGGCCATTATAAACCGGGTCCAAGCCCACGATGCTGATCGCGACTTCGCCATCGGCAATCGCTTGGACTTCGAGCCGGTGCAGGCCGCAGAACCCCGCAATCTGATCGAAGGTCAGAGTTGTATTTTCCACAAGCCATACAGCGGTTGCTTTGGGCATTAGAGGTTGTGCCATTGTCGTCTCCTATCGCGGCTTCCCCGCGCATAAATTATACCATAACTTTTCGCTCTTGCCGGATGCGATTAAGCATTCGAACGATCCACCAGGCATTATTATTTATGAGGATCGATTAAAGCTTCCAAAAAGAAACTTCGAGATCATATTAGCAGCAAATTTGGGAGATTCCAGGGTTTTGTGGAAAGGATCGCGACTCTTAATTAGGGTTAATAAAACGAATATTTCGTCCGATTCTTAAAAAAAGCCCGCGCTTTTGACGCGGGCTTTTCAGAAAATCGAAAAGATACTTACGCCGCGGCGTTCTTCGACGCCGGAGCGGTGTCTTCCGATTCGCTCTCGCTTGGATCGAGCGCTGCTGTGGCGGATTTAATGGCCTTTTGGCGCGCAAGAAAAACGGCTTCGGCCATCATCGACACAAGAGCGCTTGCCATGCCAAACAGCTGTAAAGCTTCGTCAACCGTTGCCGAAGAGTCGGCGATAATCAACGGATTGCGATAGTGCTCCTTAATCTGCGCAAGCATCTGAATCACGCGCTTGTCGGGGCGAGGATTGCGGTCTTCCTCTTCCGCGAGCGCCATGAGCTTCTTGATGTAAAACGAGTAATTCCTCTCGGCCTTCGCGGGCACCGATCCTGCGAATACCTCGTAATAAACGCGAAGCGTCATTTCGATAGCCCGCAGCGTATGCACCACAGATGCAGTTCCAAACCCAAAGGCAAGAGCGCGGCCCGCAAAGCAAATTTCGTTTTGCGCGTCGGCGGGGATGACCGTCCTCAGATTTTCCGCAAAGATCTCGTGCGCGTTTTCGGCGAGGTCGTATGTGGAATAAATGCCGCACTTGTCCGAAACGTACGTTGGGGCGCAGTTCAATTCCGCCGCAAGCGCATGCTCGAACTTCTCGACCAGTCCGCGCAGTATCGACATCTCATGCATATCGATACGGTCTTCCGTATCTTGCGCCTTGAGCTGCTTGCTCGCCGGATCGATAAAGTAGCGGTTGAAGATCGCTCCGATCTTGTTGAGCAGCTTGACCGCGTCTGACTTTGACGTCGAGAGCGAGATCACGTCGCCTTTGATAAATCCATCGAGCAAGGTTTGGGCTTCGCTCAACGGAGAAAACATTTCCGAGATCCGGGCTCCGCCTTCGGTTACCAAAAGGCTGTGAAGTTTGGCGCCCAGTTCATAGAAACGGTAGGAGTTAAGTTGCTTCATTCGATTTTCCGTGTTTAGAGGTTGGATAGGTTTCGGGAAATGTCTGCGCAGGCCACGTCCGACTCCTTATTTTGTGAAGCGAGGGAACGCTTCAGCCTCAAAAGCGTTACGATTCGGGACCGCTTCAGTCAATGCGAGAATATGGTTAATTCAAATTCGCAGCATCCGTTCGCGGTCGGTATTTATACTGGCCTCTCGTTGCTCTTTGCGCACTCATAAATTTCCCCCAAATGGCAAAACTGTGGCATCGGCGCCGTTTGAGATTTGTGGAGAGCGATAATAATTTCCCTCTCGCCGTCAAGTGTAAGCGACGCACACGGACGCTCTAACCGTTCGCCGCCTTGGGAAGGTTCTTTAAACGGCGCAAGCCTGCAATGGCATTATATGCGGCAGATCCGCCGCCAACCAAAAAAACGCTTGTTCCGAATTCCTGTCCCGCATTATTCGCTTCAAAAAAACTCGTAGCAGCTAAACCCGCTCCGCAAACTGCGCAAGCCGCTTCCAGAAAAGAATGCACAAGACTCCTTCCCGGAGATGAATCGCATTTGGAATACATACCGATTTCTACGCCGCCAAACGCTAACATTCCGGCGGCAAAGAGATCGGTTCCAACCGTAATCCAATTACCATGGGTTGCATCCAGACCAGCCTTGCCTATCATCCCTAAAGCGGATAGTTCCGCTGCCATAAAAATGCTACCGAAAACAGAATCGTCGTTGCTCATAATATACCTTCGCCAAATGTTGAATTCATAATACTGTAACAATCTAGTACGGCATAGTTGTTAGGATCAACGAAATAATCCGGTTTTTTAACCAAAGGGTTCTCTTGGTTTAAGCGCAAAGACCCGTTGGAGAATCACTGGCTTTCTAGGATAATCAAAGCATTGTCAGTCAAGGAGTCCTCCGTGCCCGATATATTTGTCGTTGACGATCAGCATCCCGAAGATCTTGCCATGTTGCAGGCGCTTTATTCGCGAAGCCCCGCAAGTGTATTGACGCATCTTGAAAAGTTGAAATTGTCGGGAAGCGGCAAATTCATGGATCAGTATTACGTGGGCTATGGCCACGCATCGATAGGCGACTGCGGCGCTACGACAATATTTGTCGAGCAAGTTTCAATGCTCGTCGCCAAAGCGATTCAAGACAACCCGCTCTATAACGGGCAGGAAGCGTCGACCCGCTATCTGGATTTCTCGAAGCAGGCTGTTGTCGATCCGTATGCGACGGAAGCCTCTAAGGCCATTCAGTCAAAATGGATAGAGATTTATAACAGGGCGCTTCCTTTGCTGATCGAAGGGCTCAAGAAGCGCTATCCTTTCGATTCCGCTCAATACAAGACCGAGAAAATCTGGCAAAACGCTCTGTACGCCCGGGCTTTTGATGTCGCTCGTTCGCTTCTTCCCATCGGTACGACAACGCTTCTAAGCTGGACAACGTCTCTGCGCGCCGCGCGCGACCATGTTCGCCGTCTGAAGCATCACCCCCTGCCGGAAATACGCGATGCCGCGCATAGGATATTCGACGGCCTTATCGCCAAATACCCGCATAGTTTCAAGGCGGCGGACATCGAACTTCCTGGAAACCCCATTGACGCGTACTGTTCGAAAATCGCCCCTCGCAACGCATTTGTGTCTGTCGAAGATATTGCCGCGCGCTTCGCGCTGACTTCGGCTGAAAAGGAAAAACTCGGGGCAGGGGCTATCGTCGCCCGCCCGCAAAGCATCGATCTCGCGGCATTGCGAAAAAACGAGATGGAAGTCCTGTCATCCCGTCCGCGCTATGCTGCGCTGCCGTGGCGCTTGGAATCGTACGGAAAATACAACTACGTCTTTCTTCTCGACTTCGGTTCTTTCCGGGACCTTCAGCGCCACCGCAACGGCGTTTGCCAGATTCCGCTTATCGACGGCCGCTTCGGCTTCAATCCTTGGTACCTCTCGCAGTTTGAAGAGAATATGCCCTCCGACGCCGCTGCCGCGTTGAAGGAAGACATCGCTGCCCAATTCAAAGCCATAGCCGATCTGCAAAAAGAAGTTCCCGGCGCTACACCGGCGCTGAGCCAGTATTACTTTCCGATGGGCACGCAAGCGCTGGTTCACGCCTCGTACTCCGTTTCCGAGACCGTTTATATAGGTGAGCTTCGCTCAGCCAAGACTGTCCACCCGTCTTTGCGCCCGATCGCGCAGAAGATGCTGGCGATTCTCGAGCGCGACATTCCCGGCATGGCGCTCTATGGCGACCACGACGAGGATAGCTGGAGCGCAAAGCGCGGTGAGCAGACGATCAAGGAAAAAGAAGGCAGCAAAGGAGGCGCAGCATGACAAACACGCAAGCAATCCTTATCGGCGCGGCAATGATCGCAGGAAGCGTTCTAGCCGTATGCCGCCAGAACACAGCGCAGGCCATGAGCGGCGGAGGCCCTTATGTGCTGATGCACCACAGCAATCCTTCGGCCAACGCGGGGGTTTTTCGCTTGGACACATCGACCGGCGGCGTAAGCTACTGCTATATCAGCGCCAATCAATCCCCCACCTGCACAGGCGAAGTCCGTTGATCGGGTGGAGCGCTTTACATCCTTGAGCCCAGGACCGAGAGG
>JAQVZU010000073.1 GCA_028708035.1 Alphaproteobacteria bacterium | reverse complement strand
CGCAATCGGCAATCTCGACAGCCAGGCCTCCGTTATTACGATCAGCGAAGCGGGCGAGAACGCCGCCACTTCCGTGACAGCGACGTTTAAAGTTACAACGGGCGGCATAACAAGCCTTTCGTCAACGATCAGCAACGTCGTGACCGCCGCATGCGCCACATTCCAGCTTCTGGACAGCGACGGAAATGTGGTGGCGTCAAACGACACTTCTGCGACGGCGGCGCAACAGTCCGCCTATGCGGAATGGCTCGATGGATCGCTTGTTTTGGATGCGGGAACCTACACGGCCACAGCAACGGCGGGAAACGGAGCGCTGCTTTCGATATCGTCTCAGGAGCGGCAGGGAACAAGCATCGAGATTGACAGCCAACTGACGGGAAGCGATGCGACAGAGTATTATACGCTCTCATTCGCGGGGGCGAATATCAAGCTGGATATGGACTCCGAGAAGATCAGCAACATGCGCATCCTTCTCTACGACAACACAGGCGCGGTCGTCGCGGACAGCAACGGCGACGCGGTTCAACAACAGAGCTATATAGATCTGACATCCAACAAAGGACTTTCGGCGGACGCGGGCGATTATACGCTTGAAATTACCTATGCCGATGGCGCTGACGCGACGCAGGCCATCAATTACACGGCAACTTTGTATTCGGGCGATTACTACGGCGTCGTTTATAAGAACGCGGTGACGGCTCAGGCGTACGACGACTCCGCCTCGGGATCTGTCACAGCGGCTTCGGACGCCGAGCTTTACACATCGACCAAATACAACAAAATTTACACCTCTGCCGCCGACGCCATCAACATCGGGTGGATGAAGCAGGACGAGTCCATGCTTGACGTGTACTCGATGCTCACCGCCGCCGACAACACCGACTACTACAAGTTTACCTTTCAGGAAGGCGACGCGCTGAAGTTCGACTTCAATAAAACGACGACTACGGACACCTCAGGCATTCGCGTGCAATTGCTCGACCGCACGGGAACGCGCGTTATTGCCGACAGCCATGGAACCGACGACCAAAAAGACGCCTACAAGGAGCTGACAAGCTCAACGGGGCTCAAAGCCGATACGGGGCAATACATCGTCAAGGTTTCTTATGTTGATGGCGCGGACAGGGAAGACACCGCCTACGAATTCGGGCTGTACTCGGGAACGACGTACGTGGCCAAGTACAAGACAACGGCCTCGCCCCAAACTTTCGCCAACGCGATGCTCGCGGGAGAAATGTCGGTCAAGTCCACACAGGTTTCCATAGCTTCCTATCTGCAAGCGGCAGGAACCGACAGCGACGAAAGCCTTGTGACGGCGCTGAAGTCATTTGCGTAGGCTTGTTACATTCCTGAGGGCTTTGGCGTTTTTACTGTAGAATGGCTACGGGGGGTTTTTGCACCAATTTTCAGCTTTTTATTGGAGAGAGCCTTTTTGTGCAGTTCCTTAAGGGAGGCATATTTTGTATGCGAAAGATTGTTCGCTTTACGAACTGCACGAACTGATTTTTTTGTAGCGTTAGAAACCTTGTGGCAGACATATTGAGTCTTGGTGCCGACAAACTGCTCGGGATCATGGTACTGAAGATACGTGAGGCCGACTTGGGTCGCAAGCCTTATGCCGCTAAAACAGAAGATTCCCGCAAGGTTGAAATCGATGTGCGACAGGATGGCGTGCTCGCCTCCGGACAATGCCGCGCCGACCGAGTGCGAAACACCGGAAACTGTTGTATCAACCGAGTGCATAAAATTGTCGAAAGGCGTTGTGCTGACAGGACAGCTTTCGGCGGAACTCGCGCTGGTAACATACTTGCCTTGAACCGACTGAGGATCTAAATTTGCGGTTGTCTCCTTGATGGCATCGACGGTGGAATGATAGGTTTCAGGAAAATTTCCCTCCATTTTTGTGGTTTTGTCGGAGAGTCCATCCTGAAGATATTCTTTTGTGCATTCGGCGGCTGCTTCATTGCCTTTTTCGGTGGATTTGTTGTTATTCGTGTAGTAATAATTAACTTTTTGTTCTGCGGCATTTTCCTTAGAGCCCAGATGCGCTCGATCTCTATCAAATCCTGAAAGGAAGTCCTCGTTTTTGGAAAGGTTTTCGAGCGCATATTCGAAATGCCCGATTTCGTGCAAAAGGTGAGCGGCCATTCCATCTGGTGTTTCGTGCATCCATCCATTTTCGACACTCGGTTCGCTGCACAGGCCTTGATCTCTTGCCGCCTCCCCCACGTCGGCAAGGTAGCGCGCTTTTTCTGCCTTCTGATCCACCGCATTTGGATCAATCGGGACGACATCACTCAGATCAATGGCTTTGTTAAAGTACCATTCGGCAATGTTAATCTCTATTTTGCCATCAGCATTAACGCGAAAAAATCCAGGAAGTTCTTGATCACTAACCCGCCCTATGCTGTCGGGTAGATAAAATACTTTGCTACGTTCAGGATGAATGTCGGCCATCGTCCGGCCAACATTGATCTCGACATGCTTAAAAAGCATATCGCGCAGACCGGGAGGTACCTTTGTGAGCGCTTCCACAACGGCGTTATAGCGATCGTCGCTCACATCGCCACACCTATGGATAGGAATGTCCTCGGGAAGCGGATTGTAATAAGGAGCATCGGGGTCATAGGGATTTGGCCCGGCTGGCGTTGTTGTTGTGTCAACCGCACCCGTTACCGTCGCGTTTCCGGTTGTGTTGTTCAGAAGATCTGCAGTCGTCGCGTCTGGCGGTTCGATAGTTGTTGGGGTTGGAGGCGGAGGTGATGTTGGTGTTTGCCCCGACGCTGTGCCCCCATTGGCTTTTGCGTCAAACACGGAGCCGCCCACACCAAAGCCGATCATTCCCAGACCGACAGCCATCAATGCTTTCTCAAAAAATATCCTGCCTTTCTCAAAAAATGTCCTGTCTTTTTTCCCAGGCTTCCCCTGCGACGCGGTTGGCGGCGGCGATGTATTGGGAGCAGCCTTCGCTGCCGCCTGACCTTGTTGCGCCGTGGCCTTCGGCTCAGCTTTAGGCCCTGTGTCCCGCTGCGAAGGAGAAGAAGCGGTACGCTGAGCCGAGGTTCCCTGCGATGTCGTTGTGCTTGGCGGCTCTGGAGGGGATAGCGATGACGCCAGCTTTGAAAAAAGCGTTCTCAAATTTCCTATGCGCTTTTCCCATACCGGCTTCTTCTGTGCCCATTTCGCATCAAATTTACGACGAAAACCGCTTTTCTCATTTGGATTCGGATCTATAGCTTTGAGTACTCTCACCTCGCCCAGAACCACGCCTACAGCTGCAACCGCAAGACCTATTGGCACGAAAGCGCCATTAATGACAATCGCCGCCCCCAATAGCGTGATAAGGGCAGGCTCTATTAATGTCTTGCCAACTTTGAATAATTTTTTTCCGATTTTGTACGATTTGTTCAAGCTGGAAAAAAGCCTATCCCGCCTGGATCTTTTTCGAGGTTGTCCAAAATTGGCAGAATTTTCCATTGGATTGCCCTAAACTAATACCCTGAAGCAATATCCTTATGTATAGCACCCCTATATTATCATTTAATGAACGATACAAAAAAACTTTCAGCATAACCAATTGATGTCATTGCATTTTTAAGAAGTGCGTCGCGCAAAACAGGGAAACGAATGCCGGAATTCTTTGTCTCGGCAAGTTATTCCTTAACTTTATTAACGATATCGTCGATCAGCCAGCCTTGAAAAACGGTGACGCCAAGGGCGCGGCCTATTTTGATGGCTTCGGCACTATCACAGTGATTGAAGAATAATTTGGAAGATGGCACGCGTTCCAAAGCCTTGCGCACCGCCGGTTCGTTGAGCTGGGGAAGCCGGTCTTTGGAAGCGTCGATTTTCAATGCGTCAACCGGAAGCCTTTCAAGATCCACATAAGGGACAACGTCAGGCGTAATGTTATCTATGATAACGCTGAAACCTTCGCGCTTAAGGACTTGGAAGGCGCTGAGCGTAAGAGAAAAGTCCTGAAAAATATCGCCAAAGTGGATTTCGAAGCCGATGTTTTGCCGTTCGTTACGCGGCACGGCGCGCACAAACTGCGCGAAGATCAAGCCCATAATCGACGCGATGGAAAGGTTCAGGTTAATTCTGCGTCCTGCCATCTGCGAGTAATTTTCAATCAAGGTGCCAAGAAGCTTCTGGTCGAACAACGAGCAAATCGCGTAAAAAAAATGGTCTCGCCGCGAAAATTCGACCTTGGGGCAATGTGTGCGGCGCAGTTCCTCAGTGCTGATAAAATACTCCTCGCCGATAGGGATAAAGACGCCTTTTGTGTCGCGAAAGAAGCTCTGCGAACGTCCGAATTTTTTAATGTCAACCTCGGCTAAAATCCGTTCGATATAATCGACCGTTTTCGCGGTCAGACTGCCCTGAGCATCTACTTTTTCTCCGAGAGCTGCGGCCTTGGCGCGCGCCTGCTCAACATATTCATTCGTACACTCGCGCAGAAGAGCATAGTTTTCGGGCGTGCGGAATGTCAGCAGAAACACGGCGGTGTTGTTCCGATACGGCTCAAGCGCGGCTTCTATGGCGCGATTTGAAACTAGACGCGCTTCGCCGGGATTTTCCCAAACCAAAAACACGTCGCCGTTCGACATTTCGTAGTACGCGCCGTTGCTCGAAGCCGCATAGGTCCTAAGCTTGCTTTGCGCGTCCTTCATAGCGGCGGGACTGGCCTTAAGAGGCTCGATGGCCGTCAAAATGAAGTTTAAAACGAGATTTGGCACCCCCGTGCGCTGCATGCGCCTGACGCGCAAAATGAAGTCCTGTTCCAGAACAAGATCGGACGGAGCTTCTTTCTTGTCTTCAAACTCCCAAACGCGCATAAGGGCACTCTTTAAAAAAGCAGAGTTTGATTAGCACACCTTATCTTAATAACAGGTTTCCGGACAAGGTTAAAGGCGCTGAGCCAATTCAAGAAATTCTCTGATTTTGGAGGGAGATTTGCTGCCTGAACCGTCCTCGACGCCTGAAGAAACATCCAGCATCATCGCTCCGGTTTCGGCCACTGCATTCTCAATGTTCGAAGCGTTCAGGCCTCCGGCGAGCAGCCACGGCAGCGCAAAATGCGCGGAGCGCAAAAGAGACCAGTCAAACGACACGCCGCGCCCTCCGGTCGGGCCCTCCGAAGGAGCCTTAGCGTCAAGAAGAAGGAGATCAGCCGCGCCTTCATAGTTAAGAGCGATGCGTACGTCCTCGGACGTCGAAATGCCAACGGCCTTGATTATGCGCAGGCCTGTGAGGGCTTTGACAGCCGCGACGCGTTCAGGAGATTCCCGGCCATGCAATTGAATATGGGTGAGGCGCACAGTCTTGGCGATATGTGCCAGTTCGTCGTCCGTCGGATCGACAAAGAGGCCCACGGAAAACTGGGCGGGCGGAATTTTTGCAATGAGATGCGCCGCCAAAGACGGCTCGATGAAATGGCGCGACTTGGCAAAGACAAAGCCCAAATACCGTGCGCCGCCTTCAATCGCGGCATTAAGAGCGCGCTCTTCCATCAAGCCGCAAATTTTGACTTCAGCCATCAGGCGAGCTCTTCGGCAATGCGGCGAGCCGCTTCGACGGGCTGCGGAGCCTTGGTAATCGGGCGCCCGATCACAAGATAGGTCGCGCCTGCGTCAAGCGCTTCGCGCGGAGTCATCGTGCGTTTTTGGTCGTTCGACGCCGCCCATGAGGGCCGGATTCCGGGCACCATGAGGATAAAATCGTTGCCGAGCGCCTCGCGGATGGGGCGGATTTCTTCAGGAGAACAAACGCAGCCGTCCGCACCGCTTTCGCGCGCAAGTCTGGCGAGGCGGACCACCTGCTCCTTTGTATCCCGCCCCTGCCCAACCGCTTCGAGGTCGGCACTATCGAGGCTGGTCAGAACGGTAACGGCAAGGATCTTTGGTCTCGAAGCGCCTCCTTTGGCGGCGCTATCGACTGCGGCGCGCATCATGGCCTTTCCGCCCGAAGCATGGACGGTGACGAAGGACGGCTGAAGCGGCAAAAGCGAAGAGACCGCTCCGGCGACCGTGTTTGGAATGTCATGTAGCTTCACGTCGAGAAAAACAGGCGCGCCGCTGGCCGCTACGGTGCGATAGCCCGCTGCGCCATGAGCCATAAACAGTTCCAAGCCCAGCTTGAAGCCGCCGACTTCGCCGGTTAGCGAATCCACGAGTTCCTTTGCGTTATATAGCGTCGCTGTATCCACGGCGCAAAATACAGGATTCACGTCATCTCCTCCAAAACGGCGGTTTCAACACTTTTACCTTTGCGTGTTGCACGGTTGCTGTCTTCTGTAATTCGCCGATCTTGTCATTAAGCGAGCCCAGTTCCTTCACAAGTTTCTTCGCATGCCTTTTGTGCGGAAGAGCACTAAGCCATCCCAAAAGCAGGCCAAAAGAAAAACCGAAGATCAGCGGCAGCAGCCCTATGGCATAAAGCGGCGCTTGCACGCTTCCCATAAGAGGCAAAGCGACAGTCACCTCTCCTTTGTTCGGCAAGGCGAACACAAGGATAAGGACGAGAAAAAGAAGTCCGAATATTCCTGGAAAGATTCGCATGCGCTGGAGAATAAACTATTTTGTCCTTTTTCCAAGAGGGAAGAAAATTCATCCTTCGCGGCGAAAAAGAAACGCCTCGGTCACGCAGCCTTCATTCCCTCGCTATGGCGAAACATTTCCTTAATACCGCGAATGGCTTGGCGGGTACGAGCTTCGTTTTCGATAAGTGCGAAGCGAACGTGCGTATCGCCGTATTCGCCAAATCCGATGCCGGGAGAAACCGACACTTTCGCTTCCGCCATCAGCTTTTTCGTGAATTCCAGCGAACCCATTTTGGCGTAGCGTTCCGGAATTTTGGCCCAGATATACATGCCCGCCTTTGGATTATCGACCATCCAGCCCGCTTCATGCAACCCCTTGACCAGCACATCGCGGCGATGCTGATAGGTCTCGACGACTTCCCGGACGCAATCCTGCGGGCCTTCAAGCGCGGCAATGCCAGCGACCTGAAGGGGCGTGAAGATTCCATAGTCGTTGTACCCCTTGATGCGCGCGAGCGCTCCGACCAAGGTCTTGTTGCCCACCATAAAGCCGATGCGCCAGCCTGCCATGTTGTAGCTTTTGCTCATGGTGAAGAATTCGACCGCGATATCCTTCGCGCCTTTGACCTGCATAATGCTCGGGCATTTATACCCATCGAAACATATGTCCGCATAGGCAAGATCGTGGACGACCCATATGCCGTACTCTTTCGCGAGATTGACAACGCGTTCGAAGAAATCAAGTTCGACGCACTGTCCCGTCGGGTTGGCGGGAAAATTGAGGATCAGCATCTTTGGTTTCGGAATGCGCGTGCGGATCGCTTTTTCAAGCTCGGCGAAGAAATCGACGCCGGGAATCAAGGGAACCTGCTGCACATCGGCTCCGGCTATGATGGGCCCGAAGATATGGATCGGATAGCTCGGAGATGGAACGAGAACGCATTCCCCTCTGTCCAGCGTCGCAAGCGTCAGGTGGGCAATGCCTTCTTTTGAACCGATAGTCACAATCGCTTCGGATTCCGGATCAAGCTCGACATCATAGCGCGTTTTGTACCAGTTACATATCGCCCTCCGCAGGCGCGGAATGCCTTTGGACTGCGAGTACCCATGTGTATCGGGACGCTGAACGGTCTCAATCAGTTTAGCGACAATGTGCGACGGCGTGGGGCCGTCGGGGTTGCCCATGCTGAAATCAACGATGTCGTCGCCGCGCCTGCGCGCAGCCATCTTGAGTTCGGCGGTGATGTTGAAGACATAAGGAGGAAGACGCGAGACGCGTGAAAACTCAGCCGAGGGATTGGCCATTTGGAGCACCTGTACGTAAGCGCCTGAAACCGTTCAAGCGACGGCCACGCTGTGGCGGCGGGGCGAAGCGAAGCTTAACTCCACGCATGTCTGAGGAGCAAGGGGTGAAAGAAAAAATTTTCACTCATTGCAAGAGTCATAAAGAGAGGCTGTCTCCTTAGGCAATGCCGACAAGACTCACAAACTAAAATTTGATCCTTTGGGCTTGGCCTCCAGTTTTGCAAAGGCCCTTTTTACGCGGCCAATACCATATACCTTCCCGTAGGCAGTCAAATCGTCCGTCATTTTCTGTTCCTGCTCGGAGGATACATGGATGTGAGCGCAGGATTCAAGAATCGCTGCAACATTTTCATATGCGAGCGCGCATGAACTGGTGCGCCTACAATCGTAGTCGTCGCTGCCTTTCAGAGCGGACTCGACCACCTTGTCAAACATGCGGGAAGACACCCTTTCAGAACAAATACCGGGGATCAGGCCGAACGCCTCTTGGTAAAATTCTGCTTGCAAGTATGGCCCTAGACGATCCTCCTCTTCCTGCTTTAAAATCGTGGTTGCTTTGTCCGTAAATGCCTCGAACCACTCTTGCGGCACCGTTTTTTCTCCACCAGTCTTCGCAGCGGTAAAGATCAAGCCGTAAACCCACAGTCCATAAGCTTTCGCCCTTTCATAGTCGGGGCCGATATTTTCGAAGTCGCTTATAGGTGGTATGCTTTTCTCGAGTTCTTCCACGAACCCTTTTCCGAGAAGCTCGGGATGTTCCCTCGCGGCAGTTTCCAACGCTATTCTGGCCTCTTCCTCTTTTCTTTCGGCATCTTGCCTCTGTCGGACACACTCGAGATAAGTGGTGGCAGCAAATCCACCCAAAAAGGTTACGCTTTCAGCAGCCCTAGAGAAATCCAACATTTTTTGCACCAAAATGAATATTATTAAAATAATATTCCCAATTATCCTTACCAGCGGACCCTAAAGCAAATACAATCATTCGAGACAAGTCAAAATTCAGAGTCGATTAGAGTGTAAAGAAGATTGTTTAATATGTGTAAAATCAATTATATGGTTAATCATTATAGATCATTTTTCACTCGCGTTTTACCATGACTTACCTGCTCATCGGCTCGGGCCGCGTCGCAACGCACGTCAAGCATTACCTTTCTCTCAAAGGGATTCCGCTTCTTGAATGGAACCGAAAGAACCATTCAATTGAGGACTTGAGAGAAAAAACAGCGCAGGCAGACACCGTCTTGCTGGCCATCAAGGACGGAGCAATTCGGGAATTTCGGGATGCGCATTTCAAGGACTTTAAGGGAACAGTCGTCCATTTTTCAGGTTCGCTTTCGGTTGAAGGCATCGAAAGCTTCCATCCTCTTATGACTTTCGGCCCTTCGCTGTACGATCTCGATTTTTATGAGAGGATTTATTTTGCGGCGGCGTCGAAGAAAAGGTTCAAGGAAATATTTCCGGCGCTCTCCAATCCCGTGTTTGAGCTTATGGACAAAAACAAGGCTCTGTATCACGCGCTATGCGTCATGAGCGGAAATTTTCCGCAAATCCTTTGGCAAGCGTGTTTGCAAAAGTTTGAAGAATTGAATGTGCCGCAGGAGGCCGTCGGACTTTATTTGGAAAAAAACCTTGAGAATTTTTTGGCAGCCCCGGGCAAAAGCCTGACGGGTCCTTTAGCGCGCGGCGATACCGCAACCATCGAGAAAAATATCGACGCCCTGCCCGCCCGAATGGCAAAGTTGTATCAGGCGTTTGTGAAATATTTTCTGGATCGGAACGCTAAAACTTTAGGCGAACCAACCTCCCATTGCTTCTTTTGAGAACTACGTCATTTTTGCCGACGGGAAAATCCGGACCATCATCCTCAAAACGCACAAACATTTGGGCCTCCGGAAAATTAGCCAATAAGCTCCCCAACCTGCTCTTCAAATCGGCAGTTAATTTGCTTGCCTCATGCGTAAGCCAATTAGCGCTTGTTTCTTTTCTCAGACGGTTTTCCAGTCTTTGTTGTTCTTTTAGGTACGTCTCCGCATAGCGTCTTGTGATTGCATTGCCGCTTTCAACAAACAGGCAACGAACGGTTCGACCAATGGTCGTATTGTATATCTGTACTCCAACTGTGGAAGAAACTTCTTTCTCTTTAGACAGCACGTCCTGTGCTATTTGCATAATATCGTTTTCGAAATGGCCTTTTTTTTCGATCTCGAATGGACTTAAAGGCGGAGCATCAGCCGCTGCCAATATAGAAACAGGACCATCGGAGGATAAAATCAAATAATTACATTTGTAATTTGTCATAATGCATCCGGTAAATATCTCAGTTGATTATGCTGGACCCGGAAAATGAGACAATAGCTTAAGTGGAAAAACGCCCCTAAAATAGAGCAAGAAGGGGCAAAGATGTCGAAGATCAGAAGGAAGCACGACGCGGCGTTCAAAGCGAAAGTGGCGAT
>JAQVZU010000132.1 GCA_028708035.1 Alphaproteobacteria bacterium | reverse complement strand
GTTGGGGCGGGGTCGAGGACTTTGATTGTGTCGCGGCTCCAGCCAAGGGCTCCCAAGTGTTGGAAATAGGCTTGGCGGCGAAAATCGGCGGCTCCGGGGGCGACAGGGGGACTGAAGCCGTTCAACATGCCCATGAAGCTGACTTCGGCTCCGGTAGGCGGCGCGTCGCCAAAATCCAGTTCGGCAAATTTGACACGAATTTTTTCAGGGGTGTCGGTGGGAGAAAGAGAAGGGATTTTCGGATGGATCAACGTTAACCGTAACCCGTCGGGCATAATGTCAGTCGAGAAGACGCGCCCCAAAACGGGCTGCATCGGCAAGGCATCGTCAAGCATTGGGTTTTTATCGACGATTGTTTCGATTTTGGCGGCTGAAAAGCCCATGCTGATGGCGGTCAGGATAAAAAGGGCTATGGCTGTTTTCCAAGAAAAAGGCCTCGCAAACCATGCTAAAACCGCCAAGAGGGGCGTTAAAACCAGAAGGTCCGCTGAGGGTTCAAAGGGAAGCGCAAAATAAAAGACTATACCCCCCGCAAGCGCAACGGGCAGCCAAAGTGGCCAGCGAGAGCGTTCGCGCTGCAAATTTTCGACTATGGCGGTTAAGGGGTTCACTGATGCGTTGGAAGTTATTATGTTATACATACCAATGGTATAATTTTTCTAAGGATAGGTTATCTTCATGCAGGTTGTCACTCGTTTTGCGCCGTCGCCCACAGGTTCATTGCATGTCGGAGGAGCCCGGACCGCGCTTTTTTGCTGGCTATTCGCGCGGCATTACGAAGGCAAGTTTCTGTTGCGCGTCGAGGACACCGATAGAACGCGCTCCACGCCGGAGTCGATCAAGACGATCATGGACGGAATGACCTGGCTGGATCTCGATTGGGACAACAAGGATTACGGCGGGAGAAATTACTATTCGCAGTACGAGCAGCGCGGGCGGCATGCCGAGGTCGCGAAAGCGATGATTGCGAACGGAACCGCGTATTACTGCTATGCGACGCCGGAGGAACTTGAGGCCATGAGGGCCGAGCAGAAGGCCAAGGGGTTGCCCCAGCGTTATGATTGCCGTTGGCGCGACAGGCCCGTTTCTGAGGCTCCGAAAGGCGTGTCGCCATGCATCCGGCTTAAGGCTCCGCAAGAGGGAGAAACGGTCATCGAGGACGCGGTGATGGGCAAGATCACCGTTCAAAACAGCCAGCTTGACGACATGGTGTTGGTGCGAGCGGACGGGACGCCGACATACATGCTTGCGGTCGTTGTGGATGATCACGACATGGGGGTTACGCACGTTATTCGCGGCGATGACCACATGACGAACACGTTCCGGCAAGTTCAGATTTACAAGGCGATGGGATGGGATATCCCCACCTTTGCTCATCTTCCCATGATTTTGGGACCGGACGGGGCGAAGCTCTCGAAGCGACACGGCGCGCCAGCCGTCAGCGACTATCGCGAAAGGGGGTATTTGCCCGAGGCCGTGTGCAATTACCTGCTGCGCCTGTGCTGGTCGCATGGAGACGACGAAATCATCCCCCGCGAGAAAGCAATCGAATGGTTCGATCTTAGTGGCGTGGGCAAGTCTCCGGCGCGGTTCGATTTCGTGAAGCTCAACAGCGTGAACGCGCATTACATGAAGGAAAAGCCGGATGCGGAACTGGCAAAGCTTGCGGCTCCTTTTGTCTCGGCGAAGATTGGGCGCGAGTTGACGGATGCCGAGGTCGAGCTTTTGGCGAAGGCTATGCCGGATTTGAAGCCTCGCGCGCAGACACTTGTCGAGATTGCCGAGATGTCGGCGTTTTACTTCCATTCGGGCGCGTTTGTTTTAGACGATAAGGCCAAGAAGATTCTGACGCCCGAGGCCATGAAAAATCTAAAAGAACTAGCCGCAAAGATGGAAAGCCTCGCGCCATTCACAGGCGAGGCGGCAGAAGACCTGTTCCGCAAGTATGCGGAGGAAAAGGGGCTTAAGCTTGGAGCCGTCGCGCAACCCCTGCGCGTCGCCCTCAGCGGCTCAACCGTCTCTCCCCCGATTTTCCATGTGGCTGGTTTGCTTGGAAAAGAGGAAACGCTGAGGCGAATTTCGGCGGTGGGGTAATGCCTGAGGCTCCCGGGTTTCAGCGTTGGGCGCCCCCCTAAACTTCATCCCACCCGAATGCCAACACGTTTTTAATTTCGCTTTGGTCCGTCAGAAGCATCACCAGCCGGTCGAAGCCGAGGGCCATTGCCGCTCCGCATGGATAGCCTTCGGCCATCGCAGCCAGATATTTCTCATCCAGATCAACGCGATCTTTTCCTTCCTCGACACGATAGGCGAGGGCTTCATTGAAAAAGCGCTTTTGGACGGCGGCATCTGACAGGTCGGCAAAGCCATCGGCCACTTCGATGCCTGCGATAAAAAGTTCACTGCGTTCCGCCAGCGTCGGATCGGAGGGAAGCGGCGCTGCCGTGGATGTCTGGAATAAGGGCCACTCGGTTAAGAACACAGGGCGCGCGGTTCCGAAGTTGGGTTGGAGG
>JAQVZU010000131.1 GCA_028708035.1 Alphaproteobacteria bacterium | reverse complement strand
CCCATGTATCGGCATAAGCATGCAGCGCAATACCGATGCGATAGATCCTTTCTTCGGAACTCGGCGGAAGGCCAAAGGCGTTCCGAACCATTTTTCGCGCAATCACGCTGTTGGGGGCGGCAGTCGTCTCAGGCCACCCTCCTCGCTTGCGCGGAGACGGCGGTCTCGTGCCGTTTCCAGCAAGCCCTCCCCATGGGACAAAGTGGAACACCGGATATATATGCGCAAGCTCGGCTGCGGGCTTAAGGATGTCGATCGTCTGACTGATTTGATTTTTGTAACGCGCGCCACTGGCATCCGAAATGCCGCAGAAAATTTTATTGTCGTCCACGGCTTGGGAGGCGATAGCGATTTTGCGCGCTTCGGCGGGAATGAACCCCGCCCGGGTAGCCAATAAGTATGTGATGTAATAGTGAAATTCAACGTCCATTAGGGCTTCCTTCTGCGGAGACTTTGGCGGGGAATCGGCGGCTAGTCAACCTCGCAAGCTGCCTCCGAAAGACAGGAAAATCGCTTTCACGCCCTGCGCGTCAAGGCTTCCGCGATGTCGCGCAGAAGGTGATAAAGTTTTTTTTATGTATCGGCGCGAAGACCAACCAAGGGAGCCGACATTGGCGGCCCGCCTAATAGAAGCTCTTAAACCTTCTCGACTTGCGTATATTCGAGCTCGACGGGGGTGGCTCGGCCAAAGATCGAGACGGCGACTTTAAGGCGCGATTTCGCTTCGTCCACTTCCTCGACAACGCCGATAAACGTCGCGAATGGGCCATCCGAAACGCGCACCTGCTCTCCGATCTCGAACGTGACCGAGGGCTTCGGATGCTCGACGCCTTCGATGACCTGATTGAGGATGCGTTGCGCTTCGGCGTCGCTGATGGGCGCGGGACGACCGCCTCCGCCCAAGAAGCCCGTGACTTTCGGCGTATTCTTGACCAAATGCCAGCTTTCGTCCGTCAGATCCATCTTGATAAGAACATAGCCGGGAAAGAACTTGCGTTCGGCGTTGACCTTCGCGCCGCGCCGGACTTCGACCACTTCTTCAGTCGGCACAAGGATTTCGGAAAAGTAATCCTCAAGACCCTTCTTGAGCGCAGTTTCGCGGACCGTTTGGGCAACCTTTTTTTCGAAGCCCGAATGAACATGAACGACATACCAACGGTGAGCCATGGCAAACCTCTTTCAATACAATTAATTATGCTCGCATTCCCAACAACCATGAGACTGCAAATCCCAATATCCAGTCTACGACGAGAAAAAAGCCGCCCATGACAAGCGCGAACAGGACTATCAGAACGGTCGTCATCCAGACTTCCTTGCGCGTCGGCCACGTTACTTTGGAGATTTCGCGCTTCGTCTCGCGGATGAAGTCGCCGATTTTCGATGTGCCTGGCTTTTGGCCTGTCTGTTCATTTGTCATCGTTCGTCTCATTCCCCAATAAACCATGCCGATATTCTGGCTGTTGAACGCCAAGTGGCAGGAGTGGAGGGGCTCGAACCCCCAGCCCCCGGTTTTGGAGACCGGTGCTCTACCAATTGAGCTACACTCCTATGCTGCTTTCCGCCCATACTTCCCCCACCCGGTGATTTTCACCGGGTTGAAGATTATAACCATGTGGGGGATAGCGCTTTTTACCTAAAACGCATTCTTTTTACCAGTAAAAAATGTGAGCTTTAAACAGCGGGCGCACTTTTTCTTGTCAAACAGGCAAAATCATTAATTTACAGTTGGCTGGCAGCCAATCTTCATAAATGAAAGTAACATGCGGTGGGCTAAATTCGTGTCCCCTCAATCGGACAGGCAGAGGAGAACCTCTTCGGACGGCACAGGACTATCTTAGCCTTTAATTGCAGGCTTTTCTATAGTGCTTCTGGATTTTCTAGGAAGTCTTGAAATCAGGAGATGGAGGTGAAGGGAATTGAAGATCAACCTTATCGTGTTGTAACGTAAAGATAGTAAGAACCCAAGCACTTCGCTATTACCCCCATAGTTACCCCGACAATCCGACTGGTTCCCTGGGTTCGATGCCCCGCGCGCTATTCTTGGATAGTCTCCAGAGAGAAAACGAGCAGCCCCTACACGCGAATAAATTCCTTATCCAATTGACTCCACCATTAATTGAGCCAACAATTATAAACAACCTATTTCTGAGATATCCAGATGCTTGAAAAAATTGGAGCGATAAAAAATCCTCTAACAATTATAGCGCTTTTTGCAGGAATTGCAGAAATCAGTGGTACATTCGTTTTGCCACATATCACGGATGGTAACCAAAGCACTTTTATCTGGTTCCTGATGGTTTTTCCGCTAGTTTTGGTATCACTGTTTTTCCTAACCTTAAATTTCAATCACAAGGTTCTTTATGCTCCTTCAGACTTCAAAGATGAAGATAATTTCCTCAAGTTTTTAGGCTCATCTGCACGTTTAGTGGGTAAAAGTGGGGTGTAGGCGTGCGAAAAAGCCATTATGGACGGGCATTATTTGAGTTTTCAAGGGGCCGAAAACGTGGCACGTATTCCGGCATGAAAAAACC
>JAQVZU010000072.1 GCA_028708035.1 Alphaproteobacteria bacterium | reverse complement strand
CACACAATTTATAAAGACAGCAAACCAGCTTCAGTCAATCGGAAAGATGGACGAGCGATCTAAAACGCTTTAATGTAAATCTGTTCCAAAACAACATGGAACTAAACAGCTAAGCTCTTAAAGGACCTTAACAAACAGCCTAAATTTGTGTAGATCTTTTTTTAACCCGGCTTGGCGTAGATTGTCCCGTTCATTTTGAAGGTCCATACATGGCCCACGAATATCTCAAACCTATGTTGGATGTCGGATCTCCGCGCGTGCTTAACTGCAACGTAATAACGCGGAAGATCATCGCGGCAAATCCGAATGCTAAAACGTTTTTCTCATGCAAGCCGTTGAACAATCTTGTTTTAATCAAAGACACCGATCCCAATTCTCGAACCTCGGGCATAGGAACGAAACTGTATTGCCCGTTCAACGAAAACGACATCTACGAAGGCGGTCGCACAATTTTCGTACACGACAAGGGCGTGGAAAATGCGCTGATAAACAATTTCGGCGAAGGGGCTTTACCTAAGGAGTCTCTGGCCGGAGACATGCGAATCTTGCGCGTTCTCGACAAACTGCCATCGCTAGATCCGTTTCTGCTGAAGGACGTGTTCATCAATGAAGGCATACCGATGAACCCGGACTATTTTGAGGTCGCGAAAGAACTTTGGGACGAGATCGAATTTTACATTCTGCAGAATTTTGAGCCTTTGGCGAAAGCCGCATTCCCCGACGCGCTTTCTTCGGATGAAGTCGCACGTAAATTGATTCAAAAGATTTGGGAAGGCAGCGATCTTGAAGCCCTTCAACCGCTTATCTTGGCGTTTCGTCTCGAACCGGGCAAGGAGCGTGAGACTTTTGCCGCATGGAAGGGCATCATTTTCTACGGCTTCGAACGTAGGCGCATGGCGGAGCAGTTCGCCGAATTTACGGCTTGGCTTAAGGAGATTAAGATTCCCCTGACTGCAGGATCGATACAGGAAAGAAGCGAAATTAAAGCGGTTTCTGAAGCAAACAGGCAGCGCGTGCAAGAAGAATGGGACGCCGTTGAAGGCATGCTGGCTCAGTATCAGTCGGCATACGACAAGATGTTCAAATACCAGATCGGTTCCGCCGATTTTCTGAAGTTTCTTCAGGGAAGCAGCAAGGCCTATTGGACATTGGGCAACAGCCTTGGCAAGGTCGGTCATGCGATTTATTGCTGGGACACTATGTCCAAACGCTTTCCTCAACGAAAAATGTCATGGGAGCAAAACGTAGAGTTCATCACGCTAATGGCAAAAATTTTTGTTGAGGCAAAAAAAACTTCCACCTCTATGAACTGGTGAACCGGCATACCGGGGACGAGATCCCTCGGCCTTGGATGGCTTGTATTGGCAAAAGGCTTTTTTCCTCCTATAAGGGGGGCGCGTCATATATAAATCTCTTTCCCTTTGAGGACAGAAATGAAAAAGACAGCTTTGTTGATGGCCGCGTTTGCGCTGTTTTGCGCTTCTCCTGCACTCGCCGCGACCGCCAAGAAGACTCCTACAGCCCAACAAAACCGCATGAAGGAATGCGCGGCCCAGTATCATCAGAAAAAAATCGCCAAACATGAATATCGCAACTTTATGAAGGTATGTCTTAAAAAGCACAAGACTTCAGATGCGACAGATTCTAAAACACGCTTTATCTCAGCTCATGTTGAGAAGAAATAAATTCGGGGCCTTTAATGATCGAAGCGTATTTGAAAAACACGATTGACGATATTTCCATTCCTGGTTTGTCTAATCCCTACTCTGGAAAAGTTCGGCAGAGCTACGACGCTCCGGGAGAGCGCAAGATAATTATTGCGACGGATCGTTTAAGCGCGTTCGACAGACAGATCACGACTGTGCCTTTTAAGGGACAGGTGTTGACGCAACTTGCACGGTTCTGGTTCGATCAGACTACGGATATTTGTCCCAATCACGTTATCGCTTATCCCGATCCCAATGTGCTTGTGTGCAAGAAGCTTAAGATGCTTCCGGTCGAGATGGTCGTGCGCGGATATCTCGCGGGGTCAACAGCCACGTCCATTCTCAAAATGTACAAGGCGGGACGGCGCGAGATGTACGGCGTAACGTTCAAGAATGGGATGAGGGATAATCAGCGGCTCGACCAGCCTGTGATTACGCCAACGACTAAGGGCGACGCAGGAACGCATGATGAAGAGCTTTCAGGAGCCAAGATCGTCGCCGACGGGATTCTGTCCAAAGAAATATGGGAGAAAGTTAGCAGTTATACATTGGCTTTATTCCAACGCGGGCAGAAGATCGCGCAGGAAAAAGGATTAATTCTTGCAGACACGAAGTATGAATTCGGAATGCTTCCGGATGGAACTGTCGTTCTGGGCGACGAGATTCATACGCCGGACAGCAGCCGGTACTGGATTGCCGACAGCTACCAAAAGCGGTTCGAGGAGGGGCAAGCGCCAGAAACCTTGGACAAAGACGTCATACGGCGTTGGGTCAGCGAGCGGTGTGATCCGTACAAAGAAGAGATCCCCCCTATTCCTGATGACCTTAGGCTGGCAACGGCAGAGACATATCTCTCGGTTTATGAGAAGATCACGGGGCAAAAGCTTGAGCTGCCCAGCCCGTCAATAGATCCGATTGAAAGGATTAAGAAAGCAGTGTTTGCATATCTGACGGGGAAGGAATAGGCGCCAAGAGACCGATTAAGAACCGCCCGATTTTTTGTGTAAGCAGGGAAGCGGTTGTGGAAGATGATGGCAAACTGGCTGAGGGCCAGCTTCAGTTTCTTGCGGACATTTTTTGACAAGCTTTTTTATATAGCCGATCCTGAATAAATCGGTCGACAGAACAGCGAGAACGTTTTCGTAGAGCTTTGGCAGTAAACCAGAATCACGGCCCCGTTCACATTGAACGGCCCATGCTGAGCAGGAGTTGGAAGTTGAAGCCAACGGCAGCGAGGCGTATCTGGAGTGGCCGAAAAGCGAGGTTTAAACCCGCGCTAAGAAGAAAAGGATGCTCGAGTCTTTACGATGGTTGTTGGTTGAGATGAGTGATTGAAAGCATTTTAATGGAAAAAAACGAATTGAAATTCAGTTAAAAACAAGTCATAAGGCGCACAAGATAATTAAGTTATTCCAATGACCTAGGGAGTCTTTTATGACTGAAGCGCAGGCCACTACTTATTCAAGCAATAACCTCGAAGAAATCCGTGCAGCCAAAGAGGCTTTTTATAAAGACAACTTGGATTTCGTCAGCGCATTTCCTGAAACAATGCGCCCCTTGCTTGCCGACTTCGGTTTAGGACAGGCCGCCACCGAAGATGCCTATACCCGATATGAGGAAAAGCACGGAGACACTTTAACTACAGGCCAGCATCCGCATTATGCCGTTATTGGCTCGAGCCACTATTTGTGCCACCCCTCGAACATAATCGGTTTGCCCGACGATGCAGTCGGCGATGCTTTAGTTCTGCGTACCGCTGGTGGCAGCACAATGAACTCCGAAGGAGAGATGAATTTCGAAGCGGCCCTTTATTTGCCGCTCGCAACTAAATTGAAAAAGATAGAAACGGTTTTCCAAGCCAAAACCGATGCCGACGAGCTTCTTAACCTTGTTTACCAGTACCAAAAAAATGGCAGGAAATGGGACGCTCTTCCGGAAGATATCCGGAATAACAAATATATCCAGGATTTTGTGAAAGAACGGTGGCCCGTTTTTAAAACGGTCGAAGCCGTGGGAATCGAGCATTATGAAGATCTCCTTCTCAAGGGCATCTCGGACGAAAAGACGAGAAAGGAACTCACGACCGATTTGTCGGACGAAGCTCGGTTCGTTCGTGCCATGTCGATTCAGATGTTATTATGGGAGCGAGAGCTTTTTGTTACAGACGAGTTTAAAGCCGAGAACACCGTTTCCGTATTTCAGGCAGTTGGTGGAAAGAGGGAATTTGTCTGGAGCGACCGTAAGAATGCTTTCGTCATTATCCCTGAGGCCGACGAAAACGATTCTTCTTTTCAAAAGCAACAGATGGACTTTTTCGATGCGTTGCCGGAAAGCCTTACGCATCTCGAGCATGGGCATCCCGCTATAGGCGATCTTCTTATGCGGGGCGCGCGCGAGTACAAAAAGGTTTTGGAGTCCGTCAGCAACGTTCGCGACGCTCTCGACTTTTTCATTGTTGCATGCTCGGATTCCAGATCGGCAACGATCAGCGTTGCAGGCCCCCTCGCAAATAACGTGCGATATCCCCAGCGTAATCCTGGCGCATTCCTTTCGCTGAACGAAAAACTCACAAATGCAGCTGGGCGCTTCATCGCTTTGGCAAAACTTCACAAAAAGCCACTTGTCATGGCCTATCATACGAACTGCGGAGCCATGGAAGCTGTGGATGACTGCCTAGGGAAAAAAGGTACAGTTCCTGGAGCTTTCAACGAACTTTCCGAAAACAGATCGGAGATGTATGAAACGGTAAAAGCGAATGGCGTAGATTACTACAGGGAAAAATATGGAATTCCCGTCACCAACATCGCGGATTGCATGCCTATCGAACAGGCCATACAAGATTATGAAGTTGTCAGAAAAGAGGCCAAAGAGCTTGATGTGTATGTCATAATCCAGAATATGCGCGAACCACGCAACTACCTTCTGAATCCGGACACAAAGAAGTTTGTCGCAATACCTACCGCAAACTGGAGCGGAGGACCGAAACCGCCCACCCAGAGGAGAGCACAGAACCACTTCCACTGCAACTGCGGCAGCGGGCATTAAAAACAACGTCGTTCACGGAAATCGCGGTCATTTTTTTATCCGTCTGTTGTTGTGTTTAAAAATGCGCGCGGAATATATCGTCTGATTCGCGCTTTGCCAAACGTTGCAGTTGCCCGGCAAGCATTTTTGCTGCGTCGCAGAAAATAATGGCAGTTCAGATTTTACATGGTGTCAATAAGTTTGCTATCGGCTCTTCTTGGCCTGAGATTGAGCGACGATTGCCCGCTGAAATGGCCCTCTTGCAGCGCTCCTTAGTCTCCGTTCTCCGCCTGCAAAGCAGCCCCTTATCATCAATAATTGCGACTGTCTAAAAGCCTGTTCATGATCTTGAAGTTTCGAGCTGTCGTATCTGTAAATATTATTGCTGAACTTTTGTTGTACCGCGCAACTCCCCGTTTTCACGAGGCGCGCGATGATGGATTCCCGAGAAGCGCAGCGCGAAAGTTGCCGCCCTTCCAAAAAGAACGCGACTGCCACCTTTTGGTCAAGCAGCAAAGGAACATAGAAAAAGCGCCGCTTTTGGGCGGCGCTTTTCGATTAAAGTTGCAGAACCGCTTAGGATGCGAACATCTTTGTGTAATTGGTCAGTAATGCGCGGAGTTTTTCGTCCGTTTCCGGCTTGATCTGCTTGTCAGTACGAACCGCTTCCAAAATGCCCGAGCCTGGACCGCGTAGTTCTTGCAACAGGCCCTTTTCATAGCGGTTCACATCATCGACCTTAATGTTGTCGAGGAAGCCTTTCACGCCAGAGAAAATCACGCAGACCTGTTCCTCGACCGCCAGAGGCGAGAACTGTGGCTGCTTAAGCAATTCAGTGAGGCGACGTCCGCGTGCGAGAAGCTTCTGCGTTGTCGCGTCGAGATCCGAAGCGAATTGAGAGAAGGCTTCCATTTCGCGGAACTGCGCGAGCTCGAGCTTGATCGATCCTGCGACCTGCTTCATTGCCTTGATCTGCGCGGCGGAACCGACGCGGCTAACCGAAATGCCGACGTTAATAGCCGGACGGACGCCCTTGTAGAAAAGCCCCGTTTCCAAGAAGATCTGGCCGTCGGTGATCGAAATCACGTTCGTCGGAATATAGGCCGAGACGTCGCCCGCTTGCGTTTCGATGATCGGCAAAGCCGTCAGCGAGCCACCGCCGTTTTTGTCGCTAAGTTTGGCGGCGCGTTCGAGCAAGCGCGAGTGCAGATAAAAGACGTCGCCCGGATAGGCTTCGCGGCCCGGCGGACGGCGGAGCAACAGGGACATCTGGCGATAAGCAACCGCCTGCTTCGACAAATCGTCGTACACGATCAGGGCGTGCATGCCATTGTCGCGGAAGAATTCGCCCATTGCGCATCCCGTATAAGGAGCGATGAATTGCAGTGGAGCGGGCTCGGAAGCGCTGGCCGCAACGACGATCGAATACTTCATTGCGCCCGATTCTTCCAACTGCTTGACAATCTGCGCGACCGTCGAGCGCTTTTGGCCAATGGCCACATAGATGCAATACAGCTTTTTGGCTTCGTCGCTTCCCTGATTGATTTGCTTCTGGTTGATGAAGGTATCGATCGCGATGGCCGTCTTGCCAGTTTGGCGGTCGCCGATAATGAGTTCGCGTTGACCGCGACCGATGGGAACCAAGGCGTCAAGCGCCTTAAGGCCAGTCTGCATCGGCTCATTGACTGATTTACGCGGAATGATGCCGGGAGCCTTGACTTCGACACGGCTCATCTTGACGTCCTGAAGCGGCCCCTTGCCGTCGATAGGGTTGCCGAGGCCATCGACCACGCGGCCCAGCAAGCCCTTGCCAACGGGAACCTCGACGATCGCGCCTGTGCGCTTGACCGTGTCGCCTTCGCGGATGCCCCGGTCTTCGCCGAAGATAACCACGCCGACGTTATCGGATTCGAGGTTGAGCGCCATTCCCTTAACGCCAGAGGCAAACTCGACCATTTCGCCCGCGCGGACGTCATTAAGGCCATACACGCGCGCGACGCCGTCGCCGACGGAAAGCACTTGCCCAACTTCGGAGACTTCGGTCGTTGCGCCGAACCCTGCGATCTGCTGTTTCAGCACCGAAGAAATTTCAGAAACACGAATATCCATTTAAGCATCTCCCTTGAGTGTGACAGCGTTTATGCCGCCGCGTTTGTTTCCTTGAGAATGTGTTCCAGACGATCAAGCTTGGTCTTCACCGAGGCGTCGACAAATTTCGATCCAATCTTGACGGTTAGCCCGCCGATGATTGAGGGATCCTCCGTCATGATAAGACGCACCTTGCCGCCAGTCGCCTTTTCAAGCGTTTCGGTCAGGCGGGCGTGCTGATCGTTAGTTAGAGGATGTGCCGAACATACGTCCGCTCGCTGCTCACCGCGCGCCTTGCTGACTTCGTCCATAAACATGTCGATCAGATTCGGCAAAAGGGCCAAACGACGATTCTGCGCGACGATCGTGAGGAAGTTTGCCGTAAGCTTATGTGTGCGGGCGATCTTGGCGACCTGCTCGGCAGCGGCTACGATGAATTCGGTCGTAAAGCGGGGATTGTTGGCGACTTCGCGCCACTCGCGACATTCATTCCAGATCTCGCGAAGGTTAAGCATATCGTCAATAACAGCGTTTGTTGCCTTTTCCTCTTCAGACAAGGCCAACAAAGCGCCCACATAACGGTTCGCCAAGAGTGCGTTCTCGCCGGATATCGGCGAGGAGGCGGAAGGTTTTTCTGACACGTGAATGTCCTGAAATAGTGTTAGATTCTCAAGTTCCGGGCATCAAATAGCAAAGCCTTTCCAAGGATGCAACTAGAGTCGTCAAGATTTTCGGGCAACCTCCCCAAAAAGTTCACAGTCAAGGAGACGAAAATGAGTTTTCCGCTCTATTAATAAATTAATAGTATCTTCGCTTTATCTTTGTGCAATATATAAACTCGATATAACGGGGCTTGCGAAGCCTCCGCGCGGAGTTTATAGAATTTCCCGTATTTCCCTTCATAAAGGTTTTCGTATGATCGATTTGACGTTTCAGGAGCTGGATGATGCTGCGGCGCAAAAATTTTTGTCCGACATAGCATCGGAAATCGCGCCCGTAAAATTTACCGAGGGAAAAACAGTTGTTCAGTCGGCGAATCTTCCTTTCTATGACGAATTCAAACTCTATGCCATTTCGGACACTTCATTGCCGGAGCCGAACACGCGTTACGCGCTTTACAAGCCCGGCGATGTCAGCGTCATGAATTGGACCAACGAGCCCATCTATAGCGTTAACGAGCGCGCGCCGATCAAGCTGGACAGAAAGACGTGCATTCCTTATGCGCGGTTTTTCTTCCATTTCGTTCGCGGCCAATTGGGCAGGTTTATCATCGTCGAGAAGCCGGAGGAGGTCGTTTGGCTTCCCAATGCCAACGATAAGGAAAAGGCGGAAGTGAACCAGCGCCTCATGCCCATTACGTACAAAGGCATCGGGCGCGATAATCTTATCACGTTAACGGCCTCTGTCGTTTTCAAAAATGCTCTTTTCCAGACCGACATCAAAATTGCGCCTCTTGAAATGGACGTTTTCGATCCGGAGGTCAACGCGCCAGAGCACTTCACTGTTGGGCAGATGAAACTGACCAATGAGGATTTGCTTCTCGAGGATCTAAACGTGCCGGTTGATCCTCCGCCGGGAGAATTCGGCTAGAATACCGCTGGCAGTTCACAGTGACTCCTTCCGCGCGCATTCAAGCCACAATCGAACTTCTGGATGAGATTGCAGGAACGCCTCGTCCCGCCGATGCGATTGTCAGCGCTTATTTTAGGGCCCGGAGGTTTATCGGGAGCCACGACCGGGGCGATATTTCCGTACGGCTCTATGCCGTTCTTAGGCATCAGGCCCGGCTTGACTGGTGGCTCGAAAGGCAAAACGCGGTCCCTGCCCCACGGTTGCGGCTTCTGGCTTGGCTTGCGCTAAACGACAGACTTCAACTCAAAAAGATCGCCGAGATTTGCAGCGGCGGAAAATTTGCGCCAAAGACTTTGGACGATGCCGAGCGCAAGGTTTTGCGGAAGCTTGAGGGAGACACCATCGAGCATCCCGATATGCCGGAAGAAGTTTTGGCCGAGTGTCCGACGCAATGCCTCGCGACGTTGAAGGAAAAATTCGGGAAGCATTTCATGTGCGAAATGCGGGCAATGCAGGAGCCCGCGACACTTGATTTGCGCATCAATCCGCTTAAGACGACGCGCGAGGAAATCCTCGAAGAAATTCGGGAACTTGGAATGAAAGCGGAACTTTGTTCTCTTTCCCCCTGGGGCATCCGGGTGTTTGAGCGGCCTTCGCTCAATGCCTTGCCGATGCTCAAGAACGGGCTGGTCGAGATTCAGGATGAAGGGTCGCAACTTGTGGCTTTGGCGGTCGATGCGAAGCCGGGAGAAAGGGTTGTGGATTTTTGCGCGGGCGCTGGCGGAAAAACCCTCGCCATTGCGGCGACAATGCAGAATAAAGGGCGGATCGTCGCTTGCGATGTCATGGCGGGGCGTCTTAAACGTAGTTCGGAGAGATTCCGGCGCGCAGGGCTGCACAACATCGAAGTGAAGGTGTTGGCGAGCGAGCGCGATCCTTGGGTGAAAAAACACAAGGAAAGTTTTGATCGTGTTTTGACCGATGCTCCTTGCAGCGGAACCGGGACATGGCGGCGCAATCCTGATGCCCGCTGGCGCGAGCTTGGGCCGGGGCTCGAGGCTTTACTCAAAACTCAAGCGGAAATTCTCGACAGCGCGGCACGGCTGGTGAAAAAAGGCGGGCGGCTAATCTACGCGACATGCTCGCTGCTCGGGGACGAAAACGAAAAACAGATCGAGAAGTTTCTCTCGAACCATCCTGAGTTCACATTAGCAAAATGCGGACTCGATGGCGCGGAGTTTCTTTCGCTTTCTCCGGCAAAGCACAGCACAGATGGATTCTTCGCAGCGACGATGATCAAAGCCGCCGCAAAAGAAAGCGAAACAGAGTCTCCTTCGCAATAATTCCTAATAAGAAAAAAAACTGCGATCCCCGCCCAATAACCGATGGTATTGAAATAATGGTGCTGCCGATAGGAATTGAACCTACGACCCCGTCCTTACCAACTGGGATATTTTTTGTTTCGATTGAGTTCGAACGAATTGGCAGAAGTTGGTTTTATTGCGACGCTTCAAAGCGTTGTGGGGGATGGTTTGGCAATGGGCGTTTCGCTCTGATTGCCAGAAATTCGCAGAATTTCTCGCCCTCTTGCTTCCACAGTGCTTCCATGAAATCTTCATCGCTAATACGTGGCTAAATATGCCATCTTGAGTAGAAAGAAAAAGTGCAATAGTCTGCTAAATGTATAATTTAGGTTGTGGGCTCCTTTAAAGAAGAATGAAAAATGAAAACTGGCTCAAAGAAATATTCCGGACGTTCTCTAGAAGAACAGATTGATGAGAAAATTGGCGAAGTTCGCACAGAAACCGTTGATCTAAGTGTCGGAGAAATTGGAAACCTTCACGAAAACAAAGAGTTTATAATTCATCCGGAATATCAAAGGCTTTTTCGTTGGTCCACGGAACAAAAGTCTAGATTAATTGAATCTATTCTTATTGAGTTGCCTATCCCGCAAATCTTTGTAATTGAAAATTCGGACGGCGTATACGAACTGATTGACGGACTCCAGCGCGTAAGTTCAACATTACAATTTATTGGCGCGATAGAACAGCAACAAGA
>JAQVZU010000071.1 GCA_028708035.1 Alphaproteobacteria bacterium | reverse complement strand
CAGCTTTCCGAAAACGGGATTTGCATTTCGATGATTTCAGCTCCCGCGCCAACCATCTCCCGGATGACCTTCCGGTTTTCCTCGAACGACGGGTAGCCCAATACCAAATGCGTCATTAACAAAATGTGCTTCTGCTTACGCAACGCGACGATTTTATCTTCCAGCACGGTAGGCCTCCGCTTTCTCAATAATGAATTTCTCCCATTCTTCGTCCTTCAGCGCATCCGCTATGATGAAGATGTCTTTGTCTCCACGACCCGATTGGTTGACGAGGAGGATCTCGTCTTTCTTCATCTTCGGCGCTTCCTTGATCGCTTGCGCGAACGCATGCGCCGACTCCAGGGCCGGGATAATGCCTTCTTTGCGAATGACGAGGCGAACGGCTTCGACGACTTCGTCGTCTGTGGCAGCTTCGAAGCGCACTTTCTTTTTTTCGTGCAGGTCGGCCAAGATCGGTGAGACACCGATATAGTCGAGACCCGCGGAAATCGAGTGCGTTTCGTGCATCTGGCCTTCGTTTTCCTGAACAAATACCGTTTTCATGCCTTGGGCAACGCCGATTTGGCCTTCTTTCGAGACCAGACGCGCGGCATGCTTGCCGGTATCGAGGCCTTTGCCACCCGCTTCGACGCCGATGAGTTCGACCCCTTTGTCATCAAAGAAGCCCGAGAAGATGCCAAGCGAGTTCGAGCCGCCGCCAACGCACGCGTAAATGTAGTTGGGAAGTTTTCCGGCTGCTTTCAGAATCTGCTCGCGCGCTTCGGTTCCGATGATGGACTGGAACCATGCCACCATTTCCGGAAACGGATAGGGGCCGCATGCGGTGCCGAGAACATAATGCGTCGTGTCCATGCTGTAGGACCAGTCGCGGAACGCGGCGTTGATGGCGTCCTTAAGGCATTTAGTGCCGTCGCGGACGACATTAACCTTCGCGCCGAGACGCTCCATCCAGAAGACGTTCGGACGCTGGCGCTTGACGTCGGTTTCGCCCATGTAGATTTCGCATTCGAAGCCGAATTTCGCCGCCATGGTTGCGGTCGCGACGCCGTGCTGGCCCGCTCCTGTTTCGGCGATCACGCGCTTCTTGCCCATGCGCTTGGTCAGAAGTCCCTGCCCCATGACGTTGTTCGCCTTGTGCGCGCCCGTGTGGTTAAGGTCTTCTCGCTTGATGTAGATTTGCGCGCCACCGAGGTGCTTTGACAAGTTTTCCGCATACGTCAAAGGGGTCGGACGACAGGAGTAGGAACTCATAAGGGCTTTGTATTCAGCCCAAAAAGACGGGTCGGCTCTCACCGCTTTGTAATGCCGGATCAGCTCTTCGATGTTCGTATGCAGAACCTCCGGTATATACATGCCGCCAAACTGGCCGAAATAGCCTCGCTGAGCGTTATCCATTAATGCCTCTCAAGTTGAAGTTGCCGTACCTGTCGCGCCTGACGGACGCAATTGCGGCGCTGGAACAACAAAGTACAAATTTTGATTATGGGCAAGAGAATGTATGGCGGCTTAGCCGCGCCAAAAAAGAAAGAACCAATCGTATGAAGTGCTTGCCATGCACTAACGTTATTTGGATTTGTTATTGCGGTCAAGAATTTTTCTCTATGTCCGGTATGATCGGCAGGCGTTATTCCATCTGATTGTGCGCCTGCGTTTACTTTTGTTGTCCTGAAGCAAATAAAAATATACCTTGAAAAACTTAGGGCCCGGATGATATGTATTGCTGTAATACTTCAATAACACACCAGGAAAAGACATGACGACCGAGCGGATACGAATCGCCCTCCAAAAATCAGGCCGGATGGCTGACAATAGCATGGAATTACTGATAAAATGCGGACTCCACGTTGACCGCAGCCGCGAGGAGTTGTTTTGCCGCATTAAGGAACTTCCGGTTGACCTGCTTTTAATCCGCGACGACGACATTCCCGGCTTCGTGAGCGACGGCGTCTGCGACCTTGGCATTGTCGGCGAAAATGTTTTTGCCGAACGCCGCGCGGGCGCGAAGGAAGCCTTCGGGGCGAGCATCCTTGAACGCCTCAATTTTTCGCATTGCCGCCTTTCTATCGCGGTTCCCGAAAACGGCCCGATAAGCTCAGTGGCCGACTTGGCAAACAAGACCATCGCCACGTCGTACCCCAACCTTTTGCAAGCGTTTTTAAACGAGAACAACATTCAGGCCCATAAGCTGGAAATGAGCGGCTCTGTCGAAGTCGCCCCGCGCCTGCGCATCGCTGACGCGATTTGCGATATCGTGGCCTCGGGCGCAACGCTCATGGCGAACAATCTGCGCGAACTGACGACCGTTCTCAAAAGCGAAGCGCTCCTTATTCGTTCGTCCGCGATGCTCTCGCCGGAGAAAGAAGCCGTCATCCGCCGCCTTCTCGCGCGCATGCGGGGCGCGGTCATGGCCGAAGACAGCAAATATATCATGCTCAACGCACCACGCTCGGCGGTCGAAAAAATTGCAAAGCTCCTCCCCGGCTGCGACTCTCCGACAATACTGGACTTAAATCGCGGCGACATGGTCGCGATCCACGCGGCTTGCAAGGAGGCCGTCTTCTGGGAAACGGTCGAAAAACTTCAGGCGGCGGGAGCCACCGGAATTCTCGTCGTTCCGATTGAAAAAATGACAGCCTGAGGAATTGGAAATGAATACAATTATCTGGGAGAAAGCCTCTGCGAAGGAAAAGGCCCAAGCGCTTGCGAGGCCCGTCCCGCCTCATAACGCCGAGCTTCTCCCCAAGGTCTCGAACATCCTCAACGAGGTCAAGCTGCGCGGCGACGCCGCCGTGTGCGAGTTCACTTTGGCGTTTGATGGCGCAGCGAAAAACAACATGCGCGTTTCGCAAAAGGAAATCGACGCAGCGGTTTCGAAAATCGACCCCAAACTTTTCGCCGCCCTCAAGCGCGCCAAAGCGAATATCGAAAAATTTCATAAAGCCCAAATTCCCAAAACGGCGCTCGTCGAAACCATGCCGGGCGTCAAATGCGCTTTGATGTGGCGGCCTATCGAAACCGCGGGCCTTTACATCCCCGCCGGAACCGCGCCTCTGTTTTCGACACTTTTGATGCTTGCCGTTCCGGCGCAAATTGCCGGATGCAGAAACATAGTCCTCTGCTCTCCGCCCCAAAGGACGACCGGCAAGATCCATCCGGCCATCTTGGCGGCAGCCAAGCTTTGTGGCGTGACAGATATCTTTGCGGTCGGCGGCGCGCAAGCTATCGCCGCCATGGCCTATGGAACGCGCAGCATTCCCAAAGTCGATAAAATCTTCGGCCCCGGCAACGTATTTGTGACGTTGGCCAAGCAGCTTGTCTCGAACGACCCCTTGGGGGCGGCTATCGACATGCCCGCCGGTCCTTCCGAGGTTCTTGTCATCGCCGACGCCAAAGCCGATCCGGCCTATGCCGCCGCCGATCTTCTCGCCCAAGCCGAACATGACCCGACCTCGCAAGTCATCTTCGTGACGACCTCCCCGGATATGGCGAAGCGCGTGAGCGCCAAAATTGACACGCAGCTCGCCACCCTTTCGCGCCGGGAGATTGCCCAAAAGGCGCTTTCCAATAGCCGGATCATCGTGGTCAAAAACATGGACACCGCGCTGGAGGTCTCGAACGCCTACGCGCCCGAGCATCTGATTATCCTGCAAAAGGACGCAGCCAAATTCCTTCCGAAAGTCGCGCACGCCGGATCAGTCTTCCTCGGGCCACTTACGCCCGAACCCGCCGGAGATTATGCAAGCGGCACCAATCACGTCCTGCCGACTTATGGTTATGCGCGGTCTTATGGCGGCGTTTCGATATTCAGCTTCCTCAAGACGATGACGGCCCAAAGTCTTTCGCCCGAGGGCTTGCGCAAACTCGGTCCATCCCTCGTAACGATGGCCGAAGCCGAAGGCCTTCAGGGTCACGCAAACGCCGTTAAAGTCAGAATGGAGACCGCTTTATGACATGGCTCTCCGATCTGATGCGCCCTGCGTTACAAAAGCTTAAGCCATATACCAATGCGCGGAAGGAGGCGAATGGCTTCGTCCCCGACATTGCGATTGACGGAAACGAATTCCCTTGGCCACCGTTCGGCACAAAGCTCCCTCTCAACCGCTATCCCGACCCGCAGCCCGAAAACCTTTTAGGCAAAATTGCCGCCCTCTGGAACCTCCACAAGGACACGATCCTCATAAGCCGCGGAGCCGATGAGGGCATCGATCTTTTGATCCGCTTGTTCTGCCGCGAGGGCATCGATCAAATTGTCATCTGCCCCCCGACCTACGGTGTCTATAAGGTTGCCGCCGAAATTCAGGGAGCCGAGGTCCTGAAGGTTCCCCTGACCTCGGGCCATCAGCTTGACGTGGAAGGCATCCTGAACGTCTGCACGCCAAACACCAAGCTGGTCTTCATTCCGTCGCCGAACGCTCCGATGGGGCACTTCATGCGCCGCGAAGACATCTTCCGCCTATGCGAAGCGCGCGCGGAAAAAAGCTTGATCGTCATCGACGAAACCTATGTCGAATTCGCCCCCGAGCCCTCGGGCCTTCTCCCCGACCTCACGGAATATCCCAATCTGGTCGTTTTGCGCACGCTCTCGAAAGCTCATGCGCTGGCCGGAGAGCGCATCGGCTTTGTGATCGGCCAGCCGGAGCTGATCCAGAATCTTCTCAAGATCCACGCCTCCTACCCGCTCACGCAAACAAGCATCCGCGCAGCCCTCGACGCGCTGAGCCCCTGTGGGCTGATCCTTGGCAAAGAACGCCGCAAGATTATAGTAAACGAACGCAAGCGGATGGCGGAGCTTCTCCCGAAATCTTCGCTTATCGACAGCGTCTTCCCCAGCGAAACGAACTTCCTGCTCGCGAAAACGAAAGACTCCGCCGAAGTGATGCGGAAGCTTCAAAGCTTCGGTATCCTTGCGCGCAACCGCGACAGCGAAATACCTGGCGCGGTCCGTTTTTCCATCGGCACGCCGGAAGAAAACGCGCTTGTCCTTAAAGCTTTGGATATCGCCGTGGAAGACGCAAGCCCTCCTCTCCGCCTCTTCAGCGCGCGCCGCCAAACCAAGGAAACGTCGATAGGCGTCACGGTCAATCTCGACGACCCCGGCTTTTTGCGGATCGACACGGGCATCGGCTTCTTCGACCACATGCTAGAGCAAGTCGCCATTCACGGGGGCTTCGGCCTCGGTCTTGACTGCAAAGGCGATCTGAAAGTCGATATGCACCATTCCATCGAAGACTGCGGCCTCGCTTTGGGCGAAGCGCTTAAAGGCGCGCTCGGCGACAAGCGCGGCATAGGCCGCTACGGCTTCACGACCGCGTTGGACGAAGCGCTTGCCCAAGCCACCATCGACCTTTCGGGAAGGCCCTACTCGGTTTTCGACGGAAAACTGCCCACGCCCCTGTGCGGGCAATTCCCGTGCGAAATGACGGAGCACTTTTTCCAGTCCTTCGCCGTGGCCCTCGGCGCATCCATTCACATCGCGATGCAGGGAGACAATTCGCATCATATGGTCGAAGCAGCCTTCAAAGCCGTAGGCCGCGCTCTGCGCCAAGCCTTCAAGCGTGAAGGAACAGCCTTGCCGTCATCCAAGGGTGTCCTATGACCATCGCCATTGTAGATTCCGGCGTCGCCAACCTTACCTCCGTGAGGGCCGCCCTCAAGCGCCTGAACGCCGAGGTCGAGATAACCGCGGAACCCGCTAAAATCCGCGCCGCTTCTCACGTCATCCTTCCCGGCGTCGGAGCGGCCCCCGCCGCCATGTCGCAGTTGCAGGCAAAGGGATTGATTGACGTTCTCCGCTCCCTCACACAGCCGGTGCTTGGGATATGCCTCGGCATGCAACTGATGTTCGACCGCTCCGAAGAAAGCGGCGGTTGCGCTTGCCTCGGCGTCATTCCGGGCGACGTCAAGCAGCTTCCCGCAAAGCCCGGAATGCCGATCCCTCATATGGGCTGGAATCAGTTGTCGATCCAAGCGGCGGAGCATCCCTTGTTCAAAGGCATCCCCGACGGCAGCTTCGTCTATTTTGTCCATAGCTACGCCGCACCCGTCAGCCAAGCCACTCTTGCCTCTTGCGCCTACACGGACACCTTTACCGCCGTCGCCAACCGTGAGAATTTCTTCGGCTGTCAGTTCCATCCCGAACGTTCCAGCGCCGTAGGCCGCCGCATTCTTGAAAACTTCATGAGGTTATAATCATGGAAATCTTCCCCGCCATCGATCTGAAGAACGGCTCTTGCGTCCGCCTGTCGCAAGGCGATTTCGACACCGCCAAGGTTTATGAAACTGACCCGCTCCTTCAGGCGAAAAAATTTGCCGCCACGGGAGCCACGCGCCTGCATGTCGTGGACCTCGACGGCGCGCGGCGCGGCGACTCCCGCCAGTTCGCGCTCATTGAACGCATCGCCAAGGAAACGCCCCTCAAGGTTCAGTCCGGAGGCGGCATCCGCAACGCCGAAACCATCCGCAAAATGCTGCAAGCCGGAGTTGACCGCGTCGTGATCGGAAGCCTCGCCGTCAAAAACCGCAAAGCCGTTCAGGATTGGCTTAAAGAGTTCGGCCCGGACAGAATTGTCCTCGCCTTCGACGTCAAATCCGTTGACGACCAACCCGAAGTCCTGATCTTGGGCTGGCAGGACGGAAGCAGCCAACTCCTTTGGGACGCCCTCGAGGCCTACGAAGGAACCGGGCTCAAACACATCCTTTGCACCGACGTTGACCGCGACGGCATGCTGACCGGTCCCAACGCGGACCTCTATAAATCAATCCTCGATAAATTCCCTGCGATCAAGGTCTTGGCCTCCGGGGGCGTCAGTTCTCTTGGCGATCTGAAAGCCCTCGCCGAAATCCCGGTCGAAGGCGCCATCGTCGGCAAAGCGCTCTATGAGGGCCGCCTCGATCTCGCCGAAGCCCTGAAAATACAGTCAAAAAGTGATGAAAATAATGAACCAACATAAAAAAACAACTCGTCATTCCCGCGAAAGCGGGAATCCATCGCCGCGCGTCCGCGCGGCATATGACTTTTTTGATGCACCGCAATCCTGCACAATCTTGCCCTTGAGGAAAAAATGCTCGCTAAGCGCATCATCCCTTGCCTTGACGTGAAAAACGGGCAAGTCGTCAAAGGCGTCCGGTTCCGAGACCATGAAATCGTCGGCGACATCCTCGCGCTGGCCGAACGTTACCGCGACGAAGGCGCAGACGAACTTGTCTTCTACGACATCACCGCGAGCAGCGACGGGCGCATGGTCGATCGCGCATGGATCTCTCGCGTCGCCTCCGCCATCGACATTCCCTTCTGCGTCGCCGGAGGCATTCGCACGGTTGACGACGCCCGCGCCATCCTCGCCAACGGAGCCGATAAAATCTCGATCAACTCCCCCGCGCTGGAGTCGCCCGGCCTTATTGACGAAATGGCGAAGGAATTCGGCGTCCAATGCGTTGTCGTCGGAATCGACAGCAAGCGCGAGAACGACGACACCGTCGTCTACCAATACACCGGCGACGAATCCAAAACGGTCCGCGCCAAGCGGAACACGCTCGCATGGGCCAAGGAAGCCGAAAGCCGGGGCGCGGGCGAAATCGTCCTCAACTGCATGAATCAGGACGGTATGAAAAACGGCTATGACATCAAGCAACTCACAGCCCTGAGAGAAACCGTCTCCATCCCCATCATTGCCTCCGGCGGAGCGGGCGCTTTGGAACACTTCGCCGAAGCCTTCGAAAAATCGCGCGTTGACGGCGCCCTTGCGGCAAGCGTATTCCACAAGCAGATACTGACCATAGGCGAAGTAAAGAGTTACCTCAACAAGCGCGGCATAACGGTGCGCATATGAAGACTAATGTGACTACGGGATCAATCGACTGGTCCAAAGAAAACGGCCTCGTTCCCGCCATCGTGCAGGATGCGAAATCCCTGCGCGTGCTTATGCTCGGCTACATGAACGAAGAGGCTTTGAAGAACACGCTCGAAACAAATCTCGTCACCTTCTTCAGCCGCAGCAAGCAACGGCTCTGGCAAAAAGGCGAGACCTCGGGCCACACGCTCAAGCTTGTCGATATCAAAGTCGATTGCGACAAGGACACGCTCCTGATCCTCGCCGATCCCGAAGGCCCCACCTGCCATACGAACGAACTGACGTGCTTCGGCGACCAGAAAGACAGGGCCGACTTGGCTTTTCTCGCCGATCTCTCGAACACGATCCGGCAGCGTCGATGCGCCGCGCCCGAAGGAAGCTACACGGCGAAGCTTTTTGCCGCCGGAATCCCGCGCATGGCGCAGAAGGTCGGCGAAGAAGGCGTGGAAGTCGCGCTCGCCGCCGCCACCCAAAGCCGCACGTTATGCGAAGAGTCCGCCGACCTCCTCTACCATCTGCTGGTCCTTCTCGAAGCGAGCAACGCCAGCCTGTTTGAGGTTCTAAAAGTTCTTCGCTCCAGAGCTTGCGAAAAAGGAACGGAAAAATGAAGCCCGATTACGAAAAGCTGTTTAAGCCCTTCATCGACGAATGCGCCGACGAAACCGGGAAGATCGCCCTCAAATACTTCCGCACCGAACTGTCGATCGATGAGAAGCAGGATGCCTCGCCCGTCACCGAAGCCGACCGCACGATTGAAAAGGTCCTGCGCGGCATGATTAACAAAAAGTTCCCGGCCCACGGCATCATCGGCGAGGAATGGGGCAAGGAAAACGAAACCGCCGAATTTGTCTGGGTCCTCGACCCCATCGACGGCACCAAGGCCTTCCTGACCGGCAAGCCGCTTTTCGGCACCATCATTGGCTTGTTGCACAACGGCGTGCCCGCCGTCGGCTGCGTCGATCAAGCTTTCACCAAAGAGCGTTGGTTTGGCGTCGCGGGAGAAAAAGCCACGCACAACGGCAAGCCCATCAAGGTCGCCAAGCCCCGCAACCTCGCAGCGTCGCGCCTTTACGCGGGGCTCCCCGACAAATTCTGGGGCGAGGGGTTCGACTCTTTCCTCGACCTCTGCCGCGCGGCGAAATACCGCCAGTATAATTGCGACTGCTACGCCTTCGGCCTCGTGGGCATGGGCTGCGCCGATCTGGTGGTCGAATCCGGCCTTCAACTCTACGACGTTGCGGGAGTCGTCCCCATCGTGACAGGCGGCGGCGGCTTCTGTAGCGATTGGAATCTCTCCCCCATCGACATAACCTTCAAAGGCGAAATGCTGGCCGCCAGTTCAAGAGAACTCGCCGCCGAAGCCGTCGCAATCCTGAAACAAAAATAATGTATTTTTTCCGCGAAAGAAGGATTGGAAAAGAACCATAGAATTCCCCTCCCCCTCGCGGGGAGGGTCAGGGAGGGGGGAGCACCGATGGAACGAAAATCCGATATTGTTTTGCGTACAGCGCTAAAATCCCATCGGGATTCCCTTCGCCATCCCGTTTCTCCCATTAATACTCACATGCACCAATGATCGAAAGTCCCCAGAACGAAACCTTCAAGCGCCTCCTAAGCCTGACGACGTCAAAGGGCCTAAAGGAAGAAGGCCAGTTTCTTTTGTCGGGCGAGAAACTCGTCCGAGAGTTCCTCAAGAATCCCGCACTGAAAATCGCCGCCGAACTTCCGGCCCCGCGCGCCAAGCCGCTGACCGAAGCCAAACCAATTGACCTGAATTTCCAACTCTTCGCCCAGATCGATGTTTTAGGCACCCGGTTCAACATCCTCGTTCTCGAACAACCACCGCTCCCGACGCTAACAGCCGCCGACCTCAGGACCTATAAACCGAACGGCATCGAACTCGCCGCGCCCACAGGCGACCCCGGAAACCTCGGAGCCCTGATCCGCAGCGCCGAAGCCTTCGGCCTTACGCGCGTTATCTTGTCAAAAGAGGCAGCCCACCCCTTCCTGCCCAAAGCCGTCAAAGCCTCCGCCGGAAGCGTCCTGCGCCTTCCCCTTGCCAAAGGCCCCATGCTTGCCGAATTTCCATCGACCTGCATCGCGCTCGACATGCAAGGCGTGCCCCTTGATGATTTCGTCTGGCCCAAAAACGGAATCCTGGTCGTAGGAGAAGAAGGCCCCGGCCTAAACGGCGCTAAATTCGACACCGTCCTCCGCATCCCGACCAAAGGCGTTGAAAGCCTAAACGCCGTCGTCGCCGCCAGCATCGCCATGTCAAGAATACCCCCAAAGACCCCTTGATATCCCGCGGAGACACAGGGAAGTGGGGGCTCAGGGCTCTAGAGCCTAATTTGTTCAAATAGAACCCCCGTCATGCCCGCGAAGGCGGGCATCCCATTTGTTTTTCCTCACGAAAAACAGATGTTCCCATTTGAAAAGGACCCCCACTAGCCGAATTACGATCTAAGAGCTTTCCCACACCCCAAAAAGATTTTTTGAACTTTTTTCAAAAAACCTCTTGCATTGCTCCCGTAAATGATGTAGGACTATTCCCGCAATCGGGTGATGAGCCGATTGCCTTAAGCGCCGGTCCCTCCCTCCAAGGTGCACATTATGGAGGTGAACGGCTCTTCTGGGGCTGTTGTAGGTCCGTAAGGACACCCCATGGGGAACTGCCAATTTTTTAAACCAAAAAGGATTTTTTGATATGAAG
>JAQVZU010000070.1 GCA_028708035.1 Alphaproteobacteria bacterium | reverse complement strand
ACAATTCGACGCTCGATCTCCGCGAAATGTGGGAGGCTCCCTTCGCCGCCGTTGTTGAGTGTCTTAACAAGCCAGGATCAAAAGCAAGAGAGCGCGGTGCGTTGGGTGTCCCCACGTTTAAACGCCTTGCAAAAAAAAGTTTGGCCAACAGAATAACAAAATTTGGTTTTTGGTTGCTGTGCGCCACGCGCGCTGCAACCCTGCCCGTCGGCGAGACAGGGGAGGCAAAGACAAGGGTTCGAAGGCCGAGGGGGATCGCCCGGTCTGCACACGCCCTTGGAAAAATGATAGGATCGCCTCAAATCGACGGGCGCGCGCCCTTGGAAGGTCGGGGATATGGCCTCTCGCTCCCTTGCCTGCGCTAGGGGCTTAGCCCCTTAGCAATTCTCAATATTTTGATAGCAGTTCATTTGTTTTCGGCGATAGCATAACCTCTTAGGCCATATATTTACGGCAATAAGGACAAGGAAATGACTGAAACACTTTGGGACATATACCTGCCGATTATCCAACAAGTGAATGAATATGGCGGATTTCTTTCGTCATTTCAGATTTCCAAATACATTTTGGATATAATCGAAGACCGGACGGCTGCCGGTGATGCCGTGTGTTCGTCCCTTAAGGCAAAGATATATCAGGCTATCACTCAATTCAAAGGACTGCAGGATTACAGAGCCTTGAGTGAGTTCTATGAAGCGTATTATGAAGCCGTGTTTTACCTTGTTGCTGACCAACGCGGTGTTTTCCTGCGCGAAATTACTGCCGGTGCAAACCGGGGAAACACTCCTGATTTTGAATCCATGGCTTCGCCAAAGATAGGGTTTGAAGTCAAGACAATTAACGTGGCTGATCCCACAACGACGTATTCCAAAGCAATGTGGGACGGGATGAATGCGAGGATCGATGCTTATGAAGCCGCACGTCAGCGTGGCATTGGAACAGGCGCAAGTGTAGTTTCTCCACATGGCGAAGCGCGCGATCTGCATGAAGTTATTGAACAGATAATGAAGAAGATCGACGGAAACGTGAAGCAGGGCCAGTATGCCGCTGCACCAACATTTCTCGTCGTAGCTGTTGGGCGTACTGCACTACACGCGGATGATCGCAATCTTAAGAAGCAGTTTGTTATGTATTCCGGCGACGCGCCGATCAACGGCCAGCTTTGGACAGTTGCGGCTCATCACTGTGATGAGTGCTTTTTCTTCTACTCGGAAAAAGGCATAATCCTTCATCGGCCACTGAACCGAAACGGCATATTGCTCGATCATGACTTTATCGCGGGAATAATTTTTCTCGAAACGATATGGCATAAAATAAATTCGTCTGATTACCGGGAAGAAGGCTATCCGCCTGAAAACATTTACCCCCTTCAAGAAACTTATCAATTGAAGGGAATCTACAATTTCGAATGGGAGAAAAACTCTCTGTTTTCTTCCGATCAAAAGGCGGCAGCCCGTGCCGCCTTTCAGAAGATTTGCCATGTATACAATGACACGGATGATATTCGGTCTTCACAAATCAGCGATTGACTTTCAAAAATTGGGGCGTTCCGGGGTGTCCCCGCACTTTCCTCTCCAAATCACTTTTAAGCGGTCAAATCTTCTTCAGTCACGCGAACGCCAGCGGCGTCATAGAGATCCTCGACGAAAGTTGAAATTGCCGCTTGGATTGAGGTCTTATCGTTTTTGGGAATAGCCGTCTTTGTAATGATTTCGGGATCGTGAATATCGCCGGAGACTAAGCGATTACCGAGACCGAGGCGCGCACCTTTGGCGCCGACAATGCCGATTTCGATATCGAAGGGTGCATTAAGGCCAAGCTTTTCGCTCATCACCGTCATAACCTGCAATAATGTCTTTTCCATCACATCCGTGACCAGCGGAACGGGGATGTGGAGATATTCACTACGGAAATACCGAGCCAAATCGTGGCTGCAACACCAGACTTCACCGTTCGGCATGAATTGAACGAAACCGACAATGTCGTGATCGTTAGTCGCCTCATAGGCAATAGCTCCGTAGCCGTTGCGTTCTGGGCGTGAACCTCCAAGTGTGCGCGTCAGCACACGCGGTCGCTGGTTGGCTGCATCTTCAAGCGCTATACGCTTGAGCGGCGCGGGAAGTGCTATCTGCGGCATTAGTCTGAAATATATCGACTCCGTGGGATCGAAATAATAATCAAGATATTCTTCCTTGTTTTCTGCCCAGCGCTTGAGCTGATCGGCAACATGGACTAAGGGTTCGCCTGTCTTCCAGAATGTCGCCTTGTTTTGTGTCGAGGCCGTTCGTTGAAACGCGGTGGGCTTTGGCTTAGCGTCTTCGACGAAGAGCGTCAGCGCTTCGACAAATTGAGCGACAAGCTTCTTATGCTCTGTTTTGATTTGTTCCGCAGTTGCGTCATGCGGCAGGCAGTACATCAATGGCCCACCTTTGTGGGCGAGGTCGAATGGGATCGAACCGCGATCACCGTATGCTGTGTTAAGCACCATAAGAAACCCGTTTTCAGGAATATTTCTCATGCCCCAACCGACTTCGATGGCGACGTTGGGGTTCATCAATGCTTTAGGTGGAATATCTTTGCCTTGCTCGTTTTTGCGCGCGGGACCGTAACCGACGGGCGTTACATCCGCGACGAGGCAAGCGGAATTGGCAATTTTTTCGAGGATGGTATCTGCTAGGTTTGGCGATCCTTTGACCTTCTCGCGCCCTGCATCGATATGTAGTTCATCGGCTCGCGCGTTCGCGGGCGGTTCGTCAATGTCCTCTTTGGGCTGGCGAAGTTTTTCGACTGCTTCTTCGAGGGTTTTTCGAACAAAGTGGCGGCCCGTTTTCCCGGGCGTGTCGGATTGCCAAGACCAGAAAATTTTCATAAGCGGATCACCTGTCTTTTAACCCGGCCACTTTACCAAAATTGGGGCTTATATCAAATCACGGGAAGGCGCGTAGAATCCTCTTGGGCATAGCCTGACTTAAGGCCGAAACCACCTTTTCCTCTGGGGCGGGTTTGGTAAGCACAGCACGCAGAGCCTGTCCCTAAAGGAGATCGCATAAATAGTTAATATATATCCACTGTAATGATAAATAACAATAGATATATCAGATGGATATGTTGCTATTTGGCGTTATTGTTTGTCAGATAAATATATGATATTATCTGACATAATGGAGGCCACAAAATGAACTCGATCATGGGCAAAATCAGGAACCGTATACGCGCCAAAGGGCGCGGTTGGGTCTTCACGCCTAAAGCGTTTCTGGACATCGGCACGCGCGGCGCCGTCTATCAGACGCTTTCACGCCTCGCCAAACAAGGCCTCGTCCGGCGTTTGGATCGGGGCGTCTATGATTATCCCAAACAGCACACCACGTTGGGGACACTCTCGCCGAATGTGGACAGCCTCGCCCAAGCCGCAGCGTCGCGCTCCGGCGACACGACTTTTCCTTCCGGTGCTTTGGCGGCCAATATGCTGGGGCTTTCAACGCAAGTCCCCGCAAAATCCGTCTATCTCACGAACGGCCTCACGCGCACCAAGAAGGTCGCGGGCCGCACTATCGCCTTTAAACACGCGCGCGTGCCGGTCATGGATCGTCTGTCGAATACGGCAAACCTGACGCTTCAGGCTTTGTCCTATCTCGGAAAAGATAGTATCAATGACCAGACCATAGGCCTTTGTGCGGATAAGCTAACCGATCAGGATTTGCGCAAGATGGCGGCGGTAACGGATCAAGTGCCCGCATGGATGGCGGGCGCAATCGTCAAGATGAGATATAAGAAACATGGACAAGTTCGCAAACAAGCCTGAAACCGAACGGCACGATCTTCTTCAAGAAGCGGCGAACCGTCGCGACGTCGCGCCCATCATCATCGAGAAAGACTTCTGGGTTTGCTGGACGCTCAAGCGTCTTTTCACCGATCCGGCGTTAGCCCCGCACCTTACTTTCAAAGGCGGAACCTCGCTCTCCAAAGCCTACGGCCTTATTGAACGCTTCTCCGAAGACATCGACCTGACCATCAGCCGTGAAGCCCCTCTTCTGAAAGAAGGGGCAAGCCCGATGGAAGAAAACATCAGCGGCAAGGAACGCGAACGCCGCATCGACACGCTCAAGCAAAACGCCCAGCGTTTTGTGGCCGAGATCATCTTGCCCAACCTTCAGGGAAGCATTGCCGCGCAGCTAGGCAATGCGCAAAGCTGGCAACTCATGCTCGACAAGAACGACCCCGACCAGCAGACGATCCTTTTCCATTTTCCGAAAACCTTCAACTACGGCATGGGATACGGGCGCGGGGCTTATGGCGTCGGAAACTTTGGCGAAGGCGAAACAGGCTACATCAAACCCAGCATCAAACTGGAATTCGGCGCGCGCGGCGAGACCGAGCCGCACACGCAAAGCACGCTTCGCGCCTATGTCGCCGAAACTTTTTCCGACCTGTTGCCGGACGCAACCTTTGATGTTTCAACCTTGGCCGCCGAGCGCAGCTTTTGGGAAAAGGTGACGATCCTGCACGCCCTCTATCATAACCAAAAGCTCGCAAGCCGGATGTCGCGGCACTATTACGACACCTGCATGATGGCGCAGCGCGGCGTAGCCGATACGGCCCTGCGCGACAGGGCGCTTTTGGAACAAGTCGTGCGGAACAAAAAACTTCTCTTCCGCGACGCCAAGGCCTCTTACGACACGGCTGTTTTCGGAACGCTCCGACTTGTCCCGCCGGAAGAACTGTTACCTTCACTCAAGAAAGATTATGAGGCCATGGGCGAGATGTTCATGGGCACAGCGCCGGATTTTGCAGAAATCCTTTCTGAACTGGCGGAACTTGAGGGGAAGATCAACGCCCACGCCGGATAGGCCTCGCATGAACGGAGGGATGCGCAATAACAAGTGCTTTCCGGCGCAAAAGCCGTTCTGCGACACTCCTTCCACCCGTGACAAATTGCTTCATTAATGTAGTGGCGAAATTGCCGGGTCAGGATCGCCAAACTCGAATTCCACCCAGTCATCATTGTCATCTTCTCCTGTCTTAATAACGGAGATCGAAACAGGTAAGCGACCTTGTTGTAAATTACGCAGAAAAGCCTTCTGGGGTGCATTAACTTGTTGAGGCAACTTTCGACTGGCTGTAACAAATTTCGCGCCATTATCTCCGAGTGTGCGAAGGCCCGAGAGAGTTTCAATCAACTCTCGTGAGCTTATGCGGATTTTATTTCCTCCCATTTTGTACCCTCCATGATAGCCAAGATCATAGCCCGTTTCGCGTGTACGCAAAGCTCCATTAGCTGGCATAGCCTCGGTTTCTGGTAGTTCTGCAAGCATAGCTGCAAACAAGGTGCCTAATGCCTTTTTTGCTTGGCAGTCGTTGCGGACAATAAGTTGCTGATCAATCCAACGTTTCTCTGCCCCCGTGCATGGCATAAGGTGACGTTTTTCTCTGACCTTTAGGAACAAAACAAAATCCATCGAAGAGTGCTGTCGAAGAAAATCTTCAGCAATTGCAGCCGCGGACACTTCGTTTCTATCAAGCGGGCGATCAGATAACGCCATGCAATCACCATCGCCAACGATCACGCCTGTGATCCCAGTTGCGCCTCGAAGTTGTGAGACCTTCCCCTTCAGTGCGTTAAAAATGGGATTGCGGTCTTTAGTTTTAGGAATGTCATAAGAGGCAAAGCTCCCGCCACTATAGGGTGAACCTGTTGGATTGATGATAAGGTCAATTCCGGCATTCTCGTCGTCAATTTTGACACGAAGCACTTTCTCATTGGAATTCATTTGCTTTTTAAGCTGTGGGATAATCCGCTTGGTAACAAATGACTGCAATTGTGCGCGGGGAGGAAGTCGCAGTACGGTGCGGGAGCCACGTCCGCAGGGCTGTTCTCTAGACTTAACGCGTAGATCCACACCGCCGATTGCAAGCCCAAGTTTTGTTTTTTCTTTTTCGACCAATCGACTCAATTCGAAATAGGGATTGTTGTTGTCGAGTCCTTCGTCCGACACCGCAGTAATATCTGCAATAAATCGCACTTTGTCGTTTTCAAAGGTAACATCCGGGCGATGTCCCGATGAGAGGGGCGTCTCGTGCTGAAGCGTGCCGCATCGCATAAGGCCATGAAGAACCACAACCTCCCACATGGCTGCCATACGATCACTGCTTGGTTTGTTAAGACGCGCAGCAAGTTTATCGACAGCGTTGTTGCCAAGTGTCTCACGAAGTTCGTTTAACCGCCGTTGCAATGCTCTTCTCGCAAACATATTACGTCTTATACAACCTTTATATTCAACAATGCCACTCTGCTGAGCTGGCTCGTTGACGTCATGTTGATATGGAAGAAAAAGATTAAAGCAGAGAGGCTAAGCCTCCTCTTCAAGCATAATCGTCAAGACGCGCTTCGTTCGGGAAGGATCGGCAGGGTCTTGTGAACCGAAGCGCAGCGAAAGGTCGTAATAGTCGATCTTCCAAACGAGCTGTTCCTCGTCGATCTCGAAGATTCCAAAATCATGCTCGCCGTAGGGATCATTCTCGGACGTGAAGGCTTTGTATATTTTAACCGCTTCAAGCGCGGCGACTTCGAACGGGACGCCCATGTCGGCAACATAAGGGGTGAAAAGACATTTTTCGCCATCAAGCGTTGTGCGGAATTCATCATTGAGTTGGCGGATGCGTTCGCTTCGAGAAAAGGCAGTCATTGTTCGACCTTTCGGCACTGAGTCCGCGCTTATCGCGGTCTCGATGCCAGCAGGTAGGCCGAAGGGTTGAAGCGGGACGATCATAGGCTGGCCTCCGGCCACCGTAAGGCGCGGAACTGCACAAGACTCGGATGCCATCCGAGACGCGGAAGCGAGCGGCCTTGATCGGCACGCGCCCTTCGGCAAAAAGGCTGGCAAGAAGAGAGACTGCGCATGATCGGCGCGGCGAAGAAGGACGAACAAGATGACACATGCCGAAGCGATCCCGACAAACGCATCATGATCGGAAACACGCATGGAAAGAAAGGCGGGGCTAAACCCCGATGCGATCGCGCTCCCCAAGGGGCGCTCCCTTTGGCATAACGCTGAACGTCATGCCGAACATGGCGGAAGTTCCGGCGGAATTCCAATTTGCCGATGTTTAAGGATTTTTGCGTGACCGATCCTTGTTCGTTAGAGATGTCGGGGCGCGTCGGCGCGGACGCTTAACATTGATTGCCGCCGCATCGAGCATATTGGCGATATGCACGGCGTAGTGCTTTTGAATCATTTCGACGGAGGTGCGGCAGTTCTTGGCCAACTGATAAACGTCGGCTCCCTCCATGAGGCGCTGACATATATAGTAGTGTCTCAATGAGTAAAAGGTATGAGGCTTGCCGTCTCTGTCGAGTTTCAGGTTATTGGCTTTGAGAATTCGATTGAAAAGCTTGATATGATTGCCCGGAAAAACCTTGTCGTTCGGTTGCGGCATGTCGGCGGCAACGAGCGGAAGGGCAGCCGCCGCCGCAATCGCTTTTTTCGACCGAGGTTTTCTTCCTTGCGGAGACCATTTGGGACGATTGAGAAGCCGTTGGTAGGGTTTCACCGCTTCCGATCTGCTTTTGCAATAACCGGCCCCGCGTTTACCTCGAACTTCGATCAAAAGAATAAGTTCGTCGGTGGTGTCGTCTTTCACCATTTTCACATCGCGGTGTTCGAGGTTCTTGGCCTCGTCGGGACGTAAACCGGTGTTGGCCATGAACAGAACATAGTCGTGCAGTTGTTCAGCCTCGTACCGTGACCGATCCGACTTGGCCTTGTGCGCGTGGTCGCGCGTGGCCGCGTAAAGGGATTTGTATTCTTCGGGCGTAAACCATGGCCGACGAACGACTTTCATCTGCTTCTTGTAAGGAGCAGAGAGGTTAGGAAGGCCCGTTATCCACCCTTTGCGAAGAGCCACCTTCATCACAAGGCGAAGCGTGATGATCTCATTGTCGAGCGTATTGCGGGCGGGAGGCTTGCCTGTTTGCGAAGTTCGTGTGCGGTGGATGCGATAAGACTGCGCCGTGTCGGCGGTAATTTGGCAAACGCCCATTTTCCCGAAAAATGGGCGCAAGTGGTTCCGAAGGTGGGCTTTGTGCTCCAATACCCAGCGCGGACTTCTTTCGCCATTCGTACTGATTTCATATTCGGCTTCGAAAGCGTCGGCAGCCTTGTTAAAGGTCGGTCCTGTCGGCAGGTCGAGGAGACCGGCCCTTCCCTTGCCGCGCAATTCGAGAAACCAATCCTCGGCGATTTCCTGTGCTTGGGCGAGACTGTCGGTCTTGGTGCTTTTTCGACGGTTTTTCCCCTGAAAATAGGTGGAGCAGAACCAGTTCTCGCCACCGTCGTCGCGGCGGTAAATTTTAACTTTTCCGCCAAGAATGATGTGCGTGGGCATAGAGGGCCTCGCTTCCTTACCCGGAAGAACCATCCGGGATTCGGGCGGAATGCCCTCGCCAGCCGGACTGGGTAAGAATGGGTAAGTGTTGGGAAGCGTAATAGGAGATCGCGGCTTGGTCAAGCCGTGCTGTAACTCATTGATTTTATTGTGATTTGGTTGCGGGGAGAGGATTTGAACCTCTGACCTTCAGGTTATGAGCCTGACGAGCTACCGGGCTGCTCCACCCCGCGATAGGTGATCTTTTACGATGAATATACCAGTATGACGATTTCAGCGCAAAAGCTATGCACAAAACACTATGTCGACGAAAAATTAGCACCGTGTTTATGTTCATGCGAAATGACACAATTCCTGCTCATATGTCAACCGCAATTAATCAGTATTTATGCCCGAAGATCTTATTAACGACAGATTTTGTGTCGACAATAGAACTTTCCTAAGGAAGCGATGTACGAATTTTCCTGGTGCCAATGTTCGGAACGGCGGCCGTTTGGGGGGCTAAAATTCTTTGAAGCCAGCCGCCCCAAAAAAAGCGCCGCCAAGTGGCGGCGCTCGGAAACAATAAAGAAACCTGACTAAAGCTTAAAACGTCAAGGCACTCTGACTTTTAGAAGCTCTCACATCTAAAGCCGTTAAGCGACGAGCCTTTGAGACAGTAACATAGATGCAGCCTTCTTCGGCCTGCATCGGATCAACTAGAGAGGGGAATTGGAAATGGCAAAGGGCAGTAAAAAGGGGTGCATTAAGAAGAAACCTGACGGCTCTATAATTACCGATGAAGCTGTTCATAAAATCATTGATAAGGCGACGAGCGAAGCCAAGGAAGCGAGAAGGAAACGTTTCGATAAACGATTTTCTTCAACCGCGCCAGCGCCTAAGTACAAAGCCATTCCGCAAGAGGATGGCACTATTTTGTTGGATATGGATTGCGAAGCCGATGCCTTAGCCGAAGCCTGCGGCACTGCGAACATCTTATTTGGGCTTAGCCTCGTGAACGATCTTTCCGGCGCTATATGCCATTCGCGCAAACCATCGGAATTAAGCGTTGCGAATGCCGGGGTTGCCGCTCTTGCTGGTATTGCTCCAAAAGATGAAGCCGAGGCGATGCTGGCGGCTCAGATGGTGGCGACGCATAAAGCGGCGATGGGAATGCTTGGAAGGGCTGTACGGGCAACGGAGCTACAAACGGTTCAGTGGAAAAGCGGCTTTGCTATCAAGCTATTACGAACTTTCACCATGCAGATGGAAACCTTGCAGCGATGCCGGGGGCACGGCCAACAAACCGTGCGTGTCGAGCACGTGACCGTGAACGCGGGCGGCCAAGCCATTGTGGGCAACGTGCAATCGGGAGGGGGCGGGGCACAACAAAAAACGGAGGGACAACCCCATGCAACGGCAATCGAATATCAACCGGCTCCAACAATGTCCGCGCTGCGGTACGCGGACACGGCAGGGGAAACCGTGCCAGTCCCCCGCGATGCCTAACGGTAGATGCCGAATGCACGGAGGTATGTCGACCGGTGCGCCAAAGGGGAATAGGAACGCATGGAAGCATGGGCGCTATTCGGCTGAGGCGGTTGCCGAAAGAAAAGCTCTGCGGGCGTTTTTGAGAGAAGTTTCCATAGCGCGTACCCGATAGGGATTTAAGCAGCATATAAAATCAAAAATATTATTGGAATAGCTGCGATTGCGAGAAATCCAGAGCAAATAACCCCCAGCTTCCAGTCGGAACTTTTTTCAGGAAATTTTCTGTTTAGATATTTTTCTGCCAGAAGTATTGGAATAGACAACACCGCAAGAGCTGCCAATGCGGCTAGATTTTCCCCAAGGTGCTTCCAATAATAATTTGGAACGGCTTGCCAAATTATTACGATAAATACGAGCGCGATTGCTCCAAAAAAAACGATCTTCAGTAAGTTGAGCAACCCATGGATGAGGTTAGCGGCTGCATCGCTCCCGTAAATTAGAGCTATCGCTATGGTGGCTAAAATGACTGCGATTATCGTGAGAAGGACAATCATTTATTTTTCCTTTCGGGACTCACGCTATGGTAGAGCCATATCTAATTAATGCCAAGAGGTTGGAAACGGAAATGAGGCCAGAGAAGCATCTGGCCCTGATGAGGTCCGCGTACTGGTTGTCAATCGATACAATGCTCTCTGAAGGGAAATAAGAACGTAGAGAACCGAAGGACTTCCTTCGGAAAATGAGGAAAGGTGCTCTTTGCCTGTAGGGAAAAGGCAAATGGCCGAAGCCTTCTTTTGTGGCACAAAACTGGCCCAATTCTTTAGTTGCTGCTACCTATGTGTTACCTATTGGCTTTTCGCCAAAACTGCAAAACTCAACTTATACCCGATTTTATTGGTCGGAGAGAGAGGATTCGAACCTCCGGCCCCTGCCTCCCGAAGGCAGTGCTCTACCAGGCTGAGCTACTCTCCGTAGTGTATGTTTTTCGTAATGCCACGAAAAAAATAATGGGCGTTTAT
>JAQVZU010000069.1 GCA_028708035.1 Alphaproteobacteria bacterium | reverse complement strand
AACAAGGTATACATTTGGGCCGACAAGGATGTTTCGGCTTTGGTGGACGGTGGCATTTCTCTTTGGAAGTTTCGTGCTTCTTTTCGTGATAGTCGGAGCAGTGTTTGAGCTCCGTAGTTTTGCATTGCCCATCGTGGTGTCCCTTATGATCCAAGGATTTGTGATCTCCCTCTGTAGGCGTCGTATCGTGGTGGTGGTGATGATGATCGGTATCCGGTCGCACCTTGATGATCCTCGACGCTTCTTTTGAAGCGGAAGAATTATTCAGCGCAGGTTTTTCGACCGACGCGTTATTGAGAGGCACATTGTTGTTTGCTGGCGGCTTAGGGGCTTCGGGGGCGGCAGGTTGCCCCAGATGTGAGGCAATCCAGGAATTATGCGCAACTGCATCCATCGCCAAAATACCAACTGATGATCCCAGCGCGCCGATAATGGCCCCTTTAACAAAAGCTTCCCGTTTCCAGTTTCCCCGGGCGTTCTTTTGCATAATCGACATTTTTGAGGCTCGCCAAACGCCCATAACGCCGCCGGTAAAAGCGCCTGCCGCAACAGGAATAAGGACGCCCGCGCCAGGAGCGATCGTGAAAGCAGCCATTTTAAACGCCGTTCGGATCGTAAAACCCATCGCAAAGCCGGACGCGAACTCAGGAAAACGTTGCGTTGCGTGTCTGCCCGCCCGACGAAACGAGCGATAGATCGATTCCAATTTATTCTTTTGCCGTGCGGTCAACATGAATGCCCCGCTTTTTAATATCGTTTGGGAAATCGAAGCGCTTCAACGCGCAACACCGCGCGGCGCTTCATAAGCTTTGCGCTAAGGCAACAGGCAATAATGAATTATTAACTCATACTCGCGAGCGCCTTTCAAGTGAAGCGACCCGCTTGAGAAAAATTGGATCTTTTTGCAAAGAGAAGAAAGAGAGAAAACACTTTAAAAGATGCGAATGAGATTTAAGCGCAACAAAGTTAGGTGGCAAGTTATGCTTCAGTTCCGACTTTTTTCACAAACCTCGCCATGACTTTCATGACGCCTTTGCGCTCGAAATAAACTTCAAGCTTGTCATGATCTGCGCGACGCACAAAACCATGGCCAAACTTTTCGTGAAAAACCTTATCCCCGACATTCGGCTCGTCGCTGTTCCGTGGCGTGGGAATGACTGTCGCGCGGCCTTCGATCTGCTTCACTTGACGGGACGCGGAATGCGATTGCCCCGCTTTAATCTGATCCCAAAGAGACGGAACATGTTCCTTACGCTCGAAGGCGCTGGGGCGCATATGCGAATTGATGGCGTTGCCTATTGTCGAGTGGCGCAGGATATGAGGCTCGGGAAGTTCCTCGATAAAGCGCGACGGAATCGCATTGATCCAGTTTCCGTAAAGAAGCCGGTTCGCCACGTATGAAATCACCGCGCGGCGCTTGGCCCGCGTGATGCCGACATAGGCGAGGCGGCGTTCCTCTTCCAACCCGGCCTCTCCGTTTTCATCAATAGAGCGGCGGCTCGGAAAAATTTCCTCTTCCCAACCCGGTAGAAACACAAGGTCGAATTCAAGGCCCTTCGCGCCATGCAACGTCATCAGGCTGACTTGCTCGCCTTCAGCATTACCGGTCGCTTCCATGACAAGGCTAACGTGTTCAAGAAACGCAAAAAGCGTGTCGAACTCGGCCATCGCGCCGACAAGTTCCTTGAGGTTGTCAAGCTTGCCCGGAGCTTCGGGAGATTTATCGGCCTGCCACATGCCGGTATAACCGGAGTCATCCAAAACGATTTGAGCAACTTCGGAATGAGGCAAAGTCTGGAGCAACCCGCGCCAGCGCGAGAAAGATTCCGAAAAACGGCGCAAAGTTTGGCGTAATTTCGGTTTTAACTCATCGGTTTCGACGAGACGCGCCGTCGCTTCCATCAGTGACACGTGCGCGCTCCGCGCATAACCATGGAGTTGCTGAAGGGCCGCAGGGCCGACGCCGCGCTTGGGAACGTTGACGATGCGTTCGAAGGCCAGGTCGTCTTCAGGCAATGCCAGAAGCCGCATATAGGCCATGGCATCGCGAACTTCAGCGCGTTCATAGAACCTCGCGCCAACAAGCACGCGGTATGGAATGCCAAGCTGAATGAAGCGCTCTTCAAATGCGCGGGTCTGGAAACCGGCGCGGACCATGACGGCCACTTCGCTCAGCGCGACGCCTTTGCGCTGATAGGATTCAATCTCGTCGCAAATCCAACGGGCTTCTTCCTCGCCATCCCAGAGGCTTTGAACGCGAACGGGCTCGCCCATGTCAGCGGAAGTCCACAGCGTTTTACCGAGACGCATTTTGTTGTTGGCGATGACATGCGACGCCGCCGCAAGAATATGGCCTGTGGAACGATAGTTTTGCTCTAGCCGCACCACGGAAGCGCCCGGAAAGTCCTCCTCAAAACGCAAAATATTGCCAACCTCAGCGCCTCGCCAGCCATAGATGGACTGGTCTTCGTCGCCGACGCAGCAAATGTTTTTCCGCGCCTGCGCGAGAAGACGTAGCCACAGATATTGGGCCGTGTTGGTGTCTTGGTATTCATCAACCAGAATGTATAGAAAGCGATTTTGGGCTTCGGCAAGAATGTCAGGATGCGTTTTTAGGATCGTCAAATGGTGCAAAAGAAGATCGCCAAAGTCGCACGCATTAAGGTCTTTCAGACGCTGCTGATACAGCGCGTAGATTTTTGGAACCTTGCCATCGGCAAAACCGCCTTTGGACTCATGCCGGATATCCTCGGGCAACAAGCCCCTGTCTTTCCAACGGCTGATAATGGCAAGAACCGCTCGCGCAGGGGATTTTTTGTCGTCGATATTTTCCGCCGCAAGAAGCTGCTTGATAAGACGGATTTGATCGTCTTCGTCCAAAATCGTGAAGGTCGGCTTGAGCCCAACAAGTTCGGCATGGGGGCGGAGCATCCGCGCGGCTAGAGCGTGGAAGGTGCCAAGAAACCAGCCATCCACCGAACGGCCCAGCATTTCGGAAACGCGCGCGCGCACCTCTCCTGCAGCCTTATTGGTAAATGTAACCGCGAGGATCTGAGCCGGAAGCGCCTTGCCCGTTGCGAGCAAATGAACAAGGCGAGCCGTGAGGACGCGCGTTTTTCCAGTCCCTGCCCCCGCCAAAACAAGAACAGGCCCATCCAAAGCCTCGACTGCCGCGCGTTGCGCGGGATTCAAGCCCTCGAGATACGGAGGAACCTCCGCCGATAAGGAAAAATCCGGTTGATTCATTCTTTTATTGCGCAGACGACTCTGTTGCGACCCGTCTGCTTGGCTTCATACATGGCCTTGTCCGCGCGCGAAATAAGAACCTCTTTATCCTCGCCAAATATATACTCCGCCGCGCCGATGGAAACTGTGACAATGCCCAGAGTCTCATTTGTCCCGCGCTTTGTCACCTTCTTTGTCGCAAGCCCATTGCGCAAATGGTTCGCGACGCGTTCAGCGTTATCAAGTTGCGTTTCGGGCAGAATAATAACAAATTCCTCGCCGCCGTAGCGCGCGATCACGTCCCTGCCCTTCAAATTCTCAACGAGCGTCCGGGCCACAAGGCGCAAGACCTGATCGCCGACCAGATGGCCATGGAGATCGTTAAATTTCTTGAAATGGTCGATATCGACCATCAATAGAACCAAGGCCGTCTTTTGCTCGCAAGCTTCGGAAATAGTGCGAACGATCTCACGGTCAAAGAATTTCCGGTTGCCGATTTCCGTCAAGGCGTCGATTTGGGCTTCATGATGGACCCGATCAAATTCGTCGCGGACAGCAACCAGCTCGGCCGACGTATACTCCAAATCCTTTTGCAACTTCTGGTTTTGAGCAACAACCCTCTGGGCATCCTCCGAAATCTTCTTCACGGCTTCGCGCAACACATCGATAGACCGTGCTGTTTTTATTTTTCCGGTAAAGCTGTTCAAGTTCTCTCCGAACTCGCCGGTTTCTTTCACGGACGCTTCAATAAGGCTAAGAACCTTATTCACTCCGTTCTCAATGGCCTTGTCGGCTTCCTTCAGGCTTTCGCGTTGGTCGTCAGCGCCAATGAATTTGTAGTAAAGCTCATCCACATATTGTTGGGTCAGTTTCCCCTGACCTGTAATTTTGTCGTAAGCTGCGTTCAAATTAGGCGTCTTGCCTGAGGCATATTCATAATAGACGGCGTAATTCTTCGGTGTCGGGGCTATGTTGTCCTTCAGTAGACCTTCGAGCGCCTGTTTCGACCAAACGGCGGCCTTAAAGCTTTCTGCGCCTATTACCAACGACTTCTCCGTTCCCTATTTCTGCGAAAACTCGCAGGCTCACATAAATACTTTTACTACATGATCATTAAAAAACAACTACAAGCCGTTCCATTCCGCTTCGTTAAGGATTCTAATTCCAAGCGCGCGCGCCTTATCAGCCTTGCTTCCCGCATCCTCACCCACAACGACGAAGTCGGTCTTGGACGACACGGAATCGGAAACTTTCGCTCCCATGCTTTCAGCCTTAGCCTTGGCTTCCTCGCGACTCATCGTAGACAATGTTCCGGTAAACACAATCCTCTTTCCGGCAAGAATCGCCTCTCCCTGCCGATCTATTCGCCTTTGATAGGGCTGGATCGTCAACAGGTTAAGCAAATCGTCCACGACTTCGCGGTTGTGCGGTTCTTCGAAAAAATCCGCGATGTCTTGAGCCACAAGTTCGCCTATCCCCTCGATTGAAGTCAAGCCGTTCCACTCGCTAGAGTTGCTTCTCACAAGGCGCATTTCGTTATAGAAATTGTCAAATGTTTCATAATGCTCGGCCAACGCCTTGGCCGTGGCTTCGCCCACTTGGCGAATCCCAAGCGCGTAAATAAAGCGGTCGAGCGAAATCGTCGTCCTTGCATCGATAGCGTCCAAAAGCTTGTCCGCCGATTTTTCGCCCCAGCCCTTGCGGATTATCAGCTCGGCGCGGTGTTTTTTTAGTCGAAAGATGTCGGCGGGAGAACGAATCAACTTATCGTCCCAAAGTTCGCGCACGCGCTCGTCTCCGAGCCCTTCGATATTAAAAGCAAGACGGCTCGTAAAATGGCGCAGCCTTTCAACGGCTTGGGCAGGACAGATGAGGCCTCCGGTGCAGCGGCGAACGGCCATGCCGTCTTCCCGAACCGCCAAAGATCCACAGACGGGGCAATGGTCAGGGAATACGAAAGGCGTAATATTTGGGGGCCTTTGGTCGAGATCGACGCCTAATACTTGAGGAATAACATCTCCCGCGCGCTGGATGCGAACGACATCGCCGATCCTAACGTCCTTACGAGCAATTTCATCTTCGTTGTGAAGCGTGGCATGCTTGACCACGACGCCGCCAACCGTTACGGGTTCAAGAATGGCGACGGGCGTCAAAGCTCCCGTGCGTCCAACCTGCACAACGATGTCAAGAAGCTTCGTCTCTGCCTGCTCGGCGGCGAACTTGTGCGCAATAGCCCAACGCGGAGAGCGGCTGATAAAACCAAGCCTGTCCTGCAAATCGCAATGGTTGAGCTTGTAAACAACGCCGTCGATGTCAAAGGGAAGTTTAAAGCGCTCAGATTCGATGTGATGATAGTAGGCCAACAATTCATCGACGCCCCGGCAAAGGCGCGATGGTTCGTTAAGCATAAAGCCCCAGCGTTCCAAAGCGCCGCGCAACCCGGCTTGGGTTTCAAAGGAGCAGGCGTCGCCCTTTTCGCTTTCGCCCAACGCATACGCAAAGAAGCGCAACGGACGCGCGGCTGAAACGCGCGGGTCGAGCTGTCGAACGCTTCCCGCAGCGGCATTGCGAGGGTTAGCGAATACAGCCTCCCCTTCGCTTTCGCGTCGCGCGTTAAGGGCGAAAAAGTCCTCGCGGTTCATGTATATTTCACCCCGAACCTCGATCATGGAAGGGAAAGGCGGCTTCAACCGCTTCGGAACATCCTGAATTGTCCGCACGTTCGCGGTAATGTTTTCACCCGTTGTACCGTCGCCACGAGTGGCTCCGACCGTCAGTTCGCCGCCCTCATAACGCAGAGAGCACGATAGCCCATCGATCTTTGGCTCCGCCATGAATTCCAGCGACGTATCCTCTGAAAGGCGCAAAAATCTACGAATGCGCTCGACAAAATCGTGAGCGTCTTCGTCCGTAAACGCATTGGAAAGCGAAAGCATGGGGATGGCATGGCGAACCTTCGTAAAGGATGCGGCGGGTTCGACGCCTACGCGGGATTCAGGATCGTTCAGCGGCCTCAAATGCGGAAATTCCGCAAGCAATTTTCTGTAGCGGTCGCGTAGATCGTCATACTCCGCATCTGAAATCATGGGCGCGTCTTTCTGGTAATACGCAACGTCATGGCGCGTGATTTCGTCTGCAAGACTTTGAAGTTCGGCCCGAGCCTCAAGATCGGTAAGCTTTGGATGTTGCTGAATTTTCTGAGTCATAAATGCAATTCTGCCCCAACCGTAGCGCAAGGTGAAGATTTTATTGGGGTTTGGAACTATGAATTGAGGCCTTTCTTGACTATCGTCTTCCAGCGACTTACCATTTCTTTATTAATCGGATCGGAGCCCCTTCGCTGTTGTCCCTGCTGTTGACTTTTGGCCCTTCGGGTTTTGTTTACGTAGGCAAAATCGAATGACAACATACCGGCCCCAAGCCGGATCGCGACAGGGAGATAAATATGGATGCAGCGTTAAATACTTCCAAGCTTTCAGAAACGGAACGCGAATTGATCGAATCCGTTTGGGCCGACTTGCGCGCTTCGGCTGCGAAAATGGCCGAAGAAAATCCGCTGCTCAAAAAACTTGGCAAGAGCATTATTCTCGATAGCCCGGATTTCGCGACGGCACTAAGCCGGACGCTTTCGCGGCAGCATCTTGACGTTTTCGTGTTGGGGCGAGAGCTTTCAGAGCTCTTTCTCGATACTTACCGGCAAGCTCCTAACCTTGTCTCCATCGCCGCAACCGACATCATAGCCGTTTCCAAGCGAGATCCGGCTTGCACCGATCCGCTGTATCCTTTTCTTTTCTTCAAGGGTTTTCAGGCGCTTCAATTGTATCGCGTCGCGCATTGGTTCTGGGAGCGCGGACAGAAGCACACGGCGGTGTTCCTCCAGAACAGAAGCAGCGTTCTCTATGCCGTAGACATTCATCCGGCGGCGCGGATCGGCAAGGGCATCATGCTCGACCATGCGCACAGCATTGTGATCGGCGAAACCGCCGTTGTGGAAGACAATGTCTCGCTCCTGCACGAAGTGACGCTGGGCGGCACGGGCAAGGAGCGCGGCGACCGCCATCCTAAAGTTCGCAAGGGCGTGATGATCGGCGCGGGGGCAAAGATTTTAGGCAACGTCGAAATTGGCGAAGGCGCAAGCGTCGCAGCAGGAAGCGTTGTGCTGAACCCTGTTCCGCCGCATACGACGGTAGCTGGCGTTCCGGCCAAGATCGTCGGCAAGCCAAAAACAGCCGAACCTGCAACAGAAATGGATCAATCAATTCCCGAGGGCGGGCTTGCCGCTAAAATTTTGGGACACGTCTGATCCATTATTTCGCAAAAGGAGCCTTTATGGCCGACATCTTCAGCCGCCACGATAAAATATACAACGACATGACTGAGCTTATCGGAGATACGCCGCTCGTGCGCATCAACAGGATGGCTCAGAAAGAGAATTGCGTCGCCACCATCGCCGCCAAGCTTGAGTATTTCAACCCCTTGTCGTCAGTCAAAGACCGCACAGCTCTCGGCATGGTCAATGCCGCCGAAAAAGAAGGAAAGCTTGCAGCGGGCGGAACGCTCGTCGAAGCGACCTCAGGCAACACAGGCATCGGGCTCGCGTTCATTGCCGCCCTGCGGGGGTACAAGCTCATTCTGACAATGCCGGAAAACATGTCCTTGGAAAGGCGCAAGCTTCTGGCCTATCTCGGCGCGGAAATTGTGCTGACTCCCGCCTCGGAAGGCATGTCGGGGTCCGTGCGGAGGGCCGAAGAAATCGCTCGCGAAACTCCGGGATCGTTCATGCCCAAGCAGTTTGAAAACCCGGCAAATCCGGCGATTCATTACCACACGACAGGGCAGGAAATCTGGCACGGCACCAAAGGCATGGTAAACGCCTTTGTGGCGGGCGTGGGCACCGGAGGCACGCTTCAAGGCGTGGCCGAGGCCCTGAAACAGCATAAAGAGACTGTGCAAATCTTTGCCGTTCAACCGGCATCGAGCCCTGTTCTCTCGGGCGGCGAGGCGGGCCCACATAAAATTCAGGGCATTGGCGCGAATTTCATTCCGCCGATCCTTGATCCGAAGATTATTGATGAAATCATTGACATCAGCGACGAAGACGCGCTGGCTTATGCTCGCAGGCTTGCGCGAGAAGAAGGCATTCTGGCTGGTATTTCCTCTGGCGCGGCAATAGCCGCCGCCATCAGGATCGCTCAGCGCCCTGAAATGCGCGGTAAAACAGTCGTCGCCCTTCTCCCGGATACTGGAGAACGGTACCTATCCTCAGAACTTTTTAATTTTCTAAACTAAACAATTCTGAGTCGAAGGAACCACTCCACCCTAACACACGAGAGCCAATCGCATAAAGCTATGGCGATCGATGAGCTTAAAAAATGAAAACTATGGGAGGACGTTTCTTTGCTAATTTTAAAGCGTATCCTTCTGAAGATAAATCCAACGACCAATGGACCACGAAATTCGCCAGTTTATTCGCGACCTCGCAAACGGACATGCTCGCGTTGGACCTGAACGGAGATGGTGTGCAGACGACGGCGCTGGCGGATTCATCCGTGTATTTCGATCTGCATGGGACGGGATATGCGGCGAAGACAGTATGGGTGGAGTCTCATGACGGGTTTCTTGTACGGGACGTATGTTAAAACCGATGGAAGTAACGGATAGGCGTGCTTTGCATAGCCGTGATAAATGGAATTTTATGTAATATTGGTTGTGTTTGGTGCGTGTGCAGCTATTAGACGTTTCTGCATCTTAAAGTTGGTGCTATAAGATTGCGATTCAAAGTGACAGCGAAGAAAACCGACATGGCACAGGCAAAAAAGTTCTCTATAATCAAGATCGCAGTTGATGTCTTCTTCGCTGCTTCGGTGCTTTTGTTTTTTTCCATTTTTCCATGGGCATACTTTGATAAGTCGCCTGATCCATTTATATCTTGGATGCCTATACAGCTGTTTTTGTTGTTTATTGACGTTGTTCCAGCTTTTTTCGGCCTTTTTTGGCTTGGGTTTAGATACCAAAAGCAGCTAAAGAGGTTCTTTGAAAAACATCCGTTTCTCTATACAGCAAAATTTAGGCTGTTGGCAGCGCTTCTGGGGGTTTTTATGGTTGTCCTTTTAAAACTGATCACGAGGTAATCAAATGGGTTCAGTAACAACTATATCTACGGCTATTGGCACTGCAGATCTTGTGTTTTCTTATGGAGAAGATAGCCTAAGAGACTTGAATACTTCCGCTCAATTGGCCGCTACCGTAGCTGGATTGAAAGCAACGTTAAACGCCGGAACTGGCGCTGCTGCTATTATTGCAGGGAACGTTGCGCTAGGATTTGCAATCCCGGTTTTAGATTTGGACCTCGCACAGGCTCGGGTAGAGTATGCGGCAATTGGCAAGATTTCATTAAAGACAGTTGGTACTATTCTGTCGGATTTCTCAACTATCTTTGGTGATGCTGCGCTTATATCTTCCGGTGTTCTTAGTCAGTTTCCTGCAGCAAAACAACTTACAGCGGCGATTGACGCAGTAGGTACTTTTTTAACCCTTGCTGGCGTAGCTGCAAGCAGGCTAGACGCAATCGAAGGTGCTGCCGAGAAAGCATACGAAACGGTGCTGGCGGAAGTTAACGCGGGGATTTCCAAAGTTCAATCTCTAAGTGCCAATCTCGCTGAAAGTGTTGGGGACGCGAGTGATACGGCTTTATCTGCATTGCGGTCTTTAGAAGATAGCATATCGGGTATTTTATCGGCTGGTTCTAATATGCTGTCGGGCCTTGATGGATCGGCCTTTTTAAACGCGGCGGATTCTGCTTTTTCAAAGGCAACTGATTTTTTGAACGGCCTTCCGGATATACTTGGATCATTCGGCATAGCTGCGCAAAACATAACGCTTACGGTGACAAACGACCTTGTATCTATCGCGAGCAACAGCGGCGCTTTTTCAACGATAAAAAAAGCGGTTGGCGACATTGTTTCGGCGTTTCCCGAAGGCCTGCGAAATATATTAGGCGCATGGACCTCGAAATTCGCAAGCCTATTCGCAACCTCGCAAACGGACCCGCTCGCGTTGGACTTGAACGGAGATGGTGTGCAGACGACGGCGCTGGCGGATTCATCCGTGTATTTTGATCTGCATGGGACGGGATATGCGGTGAAGACGGCGTGGGTGGATTCTCATGACGGGTTTCTTGTCATGGACAAGAACGGGAATGGAGAGATTGACGATATATCCGAGATGTTCGGGAATGATACAATAGATGGATACACAGCCCTCAGGGCGTTGGATAGCAATAAGGATGGGGTTATTACTTCGAAGGACAAAAAGTTTTCCTCCTTGCGCGTGTGGGTGGATGCGGACAGCGACGGGGAGACGGATAGCGGGGAGTTAAAGACGCTGTCGAGTTTGAAGATCAAGCAAATCGGTTTGGACGGGACGTACCTTAAGAAGGACGGAAGCAGTGGATCTGTCGGCGATGTAACGCTTGAAAACAATACGATGGATTCGAGTTACAACGGAAGTTACACGTAAAATCCCGAAGTATTACTTTTGCCAAACGTGCGCGGGTATGAAGGGCCTTTGGCAGAGGTTTGTCCGGAACTTTCACCAAAAAACATTACGCATCCGACGGATCATCGGCTTTTGCTCAAAGCCATCGAGAAGCGTGCGAAACTGGCCAAAAAGAAAGGGCTTGAGCTGCGCCAGAGCTATCCACACCAAGCAGTTTAAGTGGGCGCGGCACCGCGAGATCAAATTTTTACGAACGCGCCTTGGGCGCGTGATCCGAGACATTCGGAGGC
>JAQVZU010000068.1 GCA_028708035.1 Alphaproteobacteria bacterium | reverse complement strand
GTCTTCGACGCTGCCGCCACCGCGTGCAACGATCAGGATATCGGGGCGACAAACGCCTCCGGTTTTGGACAAAGCGTTGAAGCCAGCGATGGCGGCGGCTATTTGCTCGGCTGCGCCTTCGCCCTGAACGGCGACAGGCCAGAGGAGGACGGGACGGGGAAAGCGTTCGGCAAGACGATGGAGAATATCGCGGATGACCGCGCCCGTAGGAGAAGTGACAACGCCGATCACCTTTGGGAGATACGGGAGCGCGCGTTTACGGGAAGCATCGAACAGGCCTTCGGCGGCAAGTTTTTTCTTGCGCTCCTCCAGCATTTTGAGAAGCGCGCCGATGCCGTTAAGCGACATCGCTTCGATTACCAACTGATATTTCGATTGGCCGGAATAGGCTGTGAGGCGGCCCGTACAGACCACTTCCATGCCGATGGATGGTTTTATGCCAAGGCGGCTCACCTGCCCCCGCCAGCAGACAGCAGCGAGGATCGCTGTGCCTTCTTTCAACGTTATATAAATATGCCCGTTAGTATGGTGCTTGCATTCGGATATTTCACCGCGCACGCGAACAAGCGAAAACCTCTCTTCCATCGTCTTTTTGACAAGGGCTGAGATTTCGCTGACGCTGAACTCGGGCATGTTTACGCCGGGGCGTGGATTGTCGAGCAGAGATGGGGAAGGAGGATTGACCATTTTTGAAGAATAAGGCTTCATTGCTCGTCATTAAAGGCAAAATATTGAGCACTTGGCAATGACTGCGAAAGTTTAAAGAAACTTTTCGATGGTTTCCCACAGCAATTCCAAATCTTCTGCGCGGCCAAGCGAATGGTCGCCCTTTTTAATGAGAGTAAGCCGCAAATCATCACAGGAAATGCGCTCTGCCAACCGGACCGCGCATGCCCATGGCACGTCCTTATCGTTCATTCCCTGAAGCAGCCGCACCGGAAAATCGAAGCGCAAAGGCGATCGCAATACGAGATGGCTCCTTGCTTCATGAATCAATGTTCGCGTGATAGGCGCGCGGCGTTCCGGATCGGTTTTTTCATAAAACACGCCGTCCCGGAGCAAAGTTTCGCGCTCTTCGTTCGACATCTCGCTCCAAATAAGATCTTCGGTGAAATCCGGCGCCGCCGCGACGCCCACGAGCGCCTTCACCCTTTCCGCCCGCTGCCGCGCAAGCAGCAAGGCAAGCCATCCCCCCATGGAAGATCCCACCACGATTTGAGGCCCTTCCGTAAGCTTATCGAACACGTTCAAGCTGTCTTCGAGCCACCGTCCTATGGTGCCCTCACTGAATTTTCCGGCGGATTTTCCGCAGCCGCTATAATCGAACCGCACGAAAGGAATGCCGCGTTCCTCCGCGCGGCGGGAAAGGAAGGTGGCTTTTATACCGTCCATATTGGAGGCAAAACCGCTCAAAAAGATCACGCCGGAGAAATTTTTTAACCCAACTTGCCGTTGATATGAAAGCTGTCTATCGGCTAAACTCAGACGTTCAACAGTCATGATGTTTTCTTTCTATCAAGCATATTTAGGACCTCGCCAAGGGCAGGAAAGTCATTCCGCACGGCCTTGCGTTCGCCACAAAATCGGCATAGGTAAAGCTGTACGATGAATCAAACAACGGATAACATAACCGCGCCTCCCTTCAAAGCTCCGCTCCTTAAGGCGTCCTCGCGCCGAAGCGCCCGGACTGGCGTTCTGCATTTGTGCACGGACCTCGATTATGGCGATCCAGCCCGCGAGACAGTTACGCTTGCTGTTTTGACCCAGCGACTTGGGTGGCGAGCCATGATCGCCAGCAGCGGGGGGGCTTTGGTTCAGGAATCCGAACGCGCGGCAGTTAAGCACGTCCGCATGCCTCTCAACCGCCATAGCATGTTTTCAAACTGGCGAAATCGCGTTCATCTCGAAGCGATGGTTCAGCGCGAGCATCCAAGCGTCGTTCATGTGCATGGGTTGGGCGCCGTCGAAATGGGCTGCCGCCTCAGTCTTCAGCACCGTCTGCCCCTTATTGTCGACTTCACGCAGCCATTGCCCGATGTCCCTTCGACGCATCATCTTATTGCGCGCATGACTCAGACCTCATGCACGGTGCGCGTTCCGACGCGAATGATGGAAAAGCACCTTACGTCTACCTTCCAGATCAACCCGGCGATTGTCGCTTATGTCCCGCCGGGAATTGATCTTCAAAGTTACAATACGGCCGCCATCAGCGCTGAGCGCTTGCATAACCTGAGCCGGTTGTGGCGCTTGCCTGAGCAGGCGATTGTTGCCGTGATGCCGATGCCTATCGAACCCGATATGGGCCACAAGGTTTTTCTTGAAGCGCTTTCGCAAATTAAGGAAGAGAATATTTACGCTATCATGGTTGGGTCCGACCGCCATTCTCCAGGGTTGCGGCAGGAAGTCGAGCGCAGCGTCGATAATTTCGGTCTTAACGGCAAGGTGATTATGCCGGAAACCTGCGCCGACTGGCCCGCGGCTTTCTGGCTTGCAAATGTCGTGGTGGCCTGCAACTCCGCGCCACGAGGCCAGAATATGGAGATCATCGGCGCTCAGGCTCTTGGGCGACCGGTGATCGTCACGGCCTCGGGAGCCAATGAGGAAATGGTTTTGAAGGACGAAACCGCATGGGTGTTGCCGTCCGATAGTCCGAAGATTTTGGCCAAGGCTCTGCACGATGCCGCGCATATGAATACCGATCAGCGCGTCAATTTGGCCGATAATACCCGGTATTTCATCGAAGACACGTTTCCACAGGCGAACTGGTTTAACGGGATGATGGAACTCTATGAAGCGCTGATGTATCCTGCGGCGCGAGCCCGCACAGAAAAATCCGCATCCAAGGTTGCCTAATCGTTTTCAGAGATTGTTCATCCAGCCCGAGACAGAATATCTGGCGAAACGACGCTATCCGATAGCTTGTCTTCCGCGCTCGCCGGTCCTGATGCGGACGCATTCTTCCAAGGGGAGGATGAATATCTTGCCGTCGCCTGTTTCCCCTGTCTTTGCGCCCTTTAGAATGGCGTCTACGCAAGGCTGCACAAAGCTGTCGTTGACGGCGATCTCAAGCCTGAGTTTGCGGAGAAAATTGCCCATCTCCTTCGTTCCGCGATAGATCTCGGTCACGCCTTTCTGTCGGCCATGGCCCAAAACTTCGCTGACGGTCATCAGATTGACTTCGGCTTTATACAACTCATCGCGAACGGAATCGAGTCTGCTGGGTTGTATGATCGCAATAATCATCTTCATAAGGTATCTCCTTGTGTGAATTCCGCTCAGCAAACGAATCCGGAATTACTCTAATATTGTGTAGGCACTTTCATGATGCTGCGTAAGATCGAGGCCGATTTCTTCGTCCTTGCAACTCGCTCTCATGCCCATGACGAGATCGACAGCTTTGTACAGGGCAGCGGTGACCACCCCTGAGTAAAGGATGGTGACTCCGACAGCTTTGGCTTGAATAAGCAGTTGCTCGGGGTTGCCAAAAAACAGACCGTCGTTTCCCGCAGTATTGACCGCCTTCGTGGCAAAGAGCCCCGTCGCCAAAGCGCCCCAGATTCCTCCGACGCAATGCACGCCGAACGCATCCAGCGCATCGTCATACCCAAGCTTCGGCTTGATAATCGCCGCGGCGAGGTAACAGAAAGCGCTAACAAAAAGCCCGATAATCAAGGCGCCGCAAATATCGACAAAACCGGCCGCAGGCGTGATTGCCACAAGGCCTGCTACTGCGCCCGAACAAAGGCCGAACAGCGTCGGCTTGCCCACGCGGGCCCACTCGATAACGGACCAGCTTAATCCAGCAGCAGCCGCCGCCGTATTGGTCACCACAAAAGCGTTAGCCGCAAGCCCGTTGGCCGCCAAGGCCGATCCTGCATTAAATCCGAACCATCCGAACCAAAGCAAAGCGGTGCCCAAAGCCACGAATGGAACATTATGCGGCGGCGGAACACGCGTCGCGACAGTCTTTCTAGGTCCGATCATGAGGGCAGTCACGAGAGCAGCAATACCTGCATTAATGTGGACGACTGTTCCTCCGGCAAAGTCCAAAGCGCCGAGATCGCGTAGGAAGCCGCCGATGCCCCATACCCAATGGCAAACTGGCGCATAAACAAACGTCAACCACAGAATCATGAAGGCCACAAATGATGAGAACTTCATCCGTTCGGCAAAAGCGCCAAGGATCAGGGCCGGAGTGATGACGGCAAACATCGCCTGAAAGATCATGAAGACCTGATGCGGAATGGTGGCCGAATAATCCCCATACGGATCGAGGCTTACGCCCTTCAGCAGCGCCCAGCTAAACCCGCCCCAGAAGCCTTTGTTCGGGGCGAACGAAAGCGAATATCCGTAAACCACCCAAAGCACGCTCATTAAGCAAACGAGGAAAAAACACTGCATCAAAATGCTCAGAACGTTCTTTCGCCGAACCATGCCTCCGTAAAAAAAGGCTAAGCCCGGAGTCATAAGCATGACAAGGGCTGTTGAAATCAAAACCCAAGCGGTATCCCCACTGTTCATCGCACACCCCTTAAGCAATTTTTCTTATTCATTCGAGAAAGAAGGCCGATGGAGGCCCCTATCAAAGAAGTTGAGCCGAAGACAACAAACGTCGCACAAAGTTAAGAAGCCCTCGGCTCACGTTCAGATGTAACTCCGATTCACGGGTTTGTCACGGAAAAATTCCCGCATATCGATAAGTTTAGGGCTTTATTCTCGCCATTCAAAGAGCGTATGTAACAAAAATCAAATATATATAAGATAATCAATGTATTGGGTGCCACAAAGCTGTTATGTAACCTGATTTACGTGTTTGAAGTAATACATTTAAGCCCCAAATGCTTTCCTGAAAAATTCCCATATGTCGAACGCCTTTTTGCGGTCTGGATGGCCTTTTTCGGAAAGGACTGGCACCGTGAAATGCACCGTAGTTCCTTCGTCGAGATTGGAGATAATCCAAATTTTTCCTCCAAGACGCTCCACAATTTTTTTGCATGAAGCAAGGCCGATGCCTTGCCCTTCGTGCCGGTGCTCGGGATTGACTCTGTTAAACGGCTCGAACACCTTTTTGTAATCCTTCCGCGCAATCCCGATGCCGTTGTCCGCCACCGAAAAATGCCAAAGCGCATCCTCCTTCTTCGCTTCAATGTGAATGTCGGGCGGAGAACCAAGCCTGCGATACTTAATCGCATTGTCGAGCAGATTGGTCATCAGCCTTCTGAACATCGAAGGCACCGCCCGGATCACTGGAAGCTCAGACATCTCAATAGTCGGTTGCAGTTTCTCGATGAGTGGCTTCATGTCCTGAAGCACTGTCGTAATCTCTTTCGCGCTGTCACAAGCCACCAGATCCAAAGGCCTTTCTGAAACCTGCGAATACGCAAGCAGATCGTTAATCATCTGCTCGGCGCGCTTGGCAGCTCCTTCGATTACGCCAATATATTCCGCGCTTTCCTTTTTCAGTTCCGCTTCGGCCTCGCTCTTTAAAAGCGTGGCGTAGCAGCGCATGGTGCGTATCGGCTCCTTGAGATCATGCGCGGCTGCATGCGCGAACTTTTCGAGTTCATCGTTTTTTTCCGCCAAACGCGCCAAAAGCTGCTGAGCCTCGCGGGCGTGCTTAATCTCTCCTTTGCGCACGACGTTGACAGCCGAATATCCGATCAGGAATACGAGAAAAATATAGATGCAAACGATTTCAGCCAAAAGCAGCCCTTGCTGCCGGATCTGCGTTTCAAGCCGTTCTTCAAGAAAGCGCCGTAGAATCCGAGCCGTGGTTTGCGAAATTTGCTGGACCTTTCCGATAAGTTCTTTTTCGCTGTTGGGTCCAAGGCGCGCTTCGGGCGAAAGAGCCTGCTTGAGATCCGTCGCAAGGGCCTTTAAGTCCGCGCACTCCCCGTCATGCGCGGCGCAAATGGCAGCCACCGCGTGGTCCAGCCTAGCAAAGTGATAAGGCAAATCTTGATGCGAAAACGGCGCTTCTTCGGCCCGACTTAAAAGATGCTCTACATAAAGAAGGATGTCGTTAAACAACAGATTGGCGGCATAATAACTTGAAAGCACCGGATCGAGAATAAGGTTCGAACCATCCCCGATTTCCTGGAATTTTTTCTTGAAATTAATGTCCAACTTTTCCTGAAAAGCCGATTCAAAATAGGCCACCGACAGGTCTTCATAACCGTCGAGCCCCTGAATTTCCTTCCTGGTAAACTCAATATTGGCCCGGATAGGCTGCAAAAGGGCATGGGCGGCTAACCCGTAAATAGCTGAAAGAAGAGCTATAAACCCAAGAATGCGAAGCGCGTGTTGCGATTTTGGCCGGATCATTGGTAAACTGTCGCAAATTGCCTGATTGGCCAAAGGTAGGTTCGGACGTGGAAGATTACAATAAAATACTGGCAAAGTTCGCGGGCAACAAAATCAAAGAGCGCCGCAAGGCCTTGGGCCTCACACAAGCCGAGTTGGCGGATCTTTTAGGTCTGTCTCATCAGCAAGTCCAACGCTATGAAAGCGGCGAAAACACGATTTCGATGGCGTGCGTCCTTTCAGTTTCAAAAGCGCTGAACGTAAAGCCCGAATATTTCTATGAAGACGCGCCCGAATCCGGAGAGCCCGACCGCCGTAGCGGCAGCGGAATTATCGTTCGCGAACCGAACCGCCCGATAAAAATTCTCCTTGTCGAGGATGACTACAGCGAAGAGCTTTTGTTCCGCAAGGCTGCGGGAAAGAGCGCGGTTCCGAACGAAGTGCATGCGCTCCAGAATCCCGAAAATGCGATAGGCTATCTTCATAACGAGAAAACTTTGCGCCCGGATCTTATGATCCTGGATATCAACATGCCGCACCTGAACGGCATCGAACTTCTTAAGAAAATTCGCGCAGATGCGCAGCTCAAAAACCTCCCCGTCCTCATGCTGACCAACAGCGTCCGCACCAAAGATATGCTGGAGTCGTACGAAAGCTTTGCGAACGGTTTTGTCCAGAAAAACTCTGACCTTCTGCGTTTTTTCGAAGACGTGGACCTGATTCTTCAATACTGGAGCCGCGCGGTCATCCTTCCTAGCGTCGCCTGATCCTCATCATAGTTTTGGCATTTATCATGAATATCGGACTCCACCTTAGACCAGCTACTCAGGAAGATTTGGCCGCTGTCGCACATCTCCACGTCAAAGCTTGGAGGCAGGCTTATGCCCCGCTTCTCCCACAGGAGATTATCGAAGCCATTGATGTCGATGAGCGGCTCAAAATGTGGCAGGAGGATTTCGGGAAAGACGGATCGTCGCTTATTATGGCCTGCATGGGCGACAAGCCGATAGGTTTTGCTGCGTTCGGACCCGCGCGCGACACAGGAGCGAAGGGGTGGGGCGAAATTTACGCCATTTATCTGCTGCGCGAATCCTGCGGGAAAGGCGTCGGATTTGCGCTCTTCAAAAAAGCGAAGGAAGAGCTTCTGAAAGGCGGATTCGACAGGATTTATCTATGGACCCTCAGCACGAACAACCGAGCCATTGCCGCCTATGAGCGCTGGGGCGGCCTTGTCGATCTCGATGCAAGAAAAGAAGAGCAGATTGCCGACTGCGCCATTAAAGAAGTTTTGGTGAGGTTCGATATAATGTCTATAAGGGAATAGGTTTAATGGGCCAATTTATCCCCCATGAGCACGCTCGCGCATGTAGTCAAGCAGCATATCAAGCCTGCCGCCGTCGCGCTGGATGATGGCAGCGTACTCCTGACGTTGCGTCACGCTTTGACTTACGCCATTGATGACCACGTCGATGATGGCAAGCCGGTCCCCTTCATTGCGAACGCGCCAATCTACCGAGGTCGGTTGACCGCCGCCTGAGGGGACGACTTCACTGCTGACGATAACGTCTTTTTCGCTTTCGGGGCGCGCGCCTTTGACGCGAAAACTTTGACCGTTATAAAGTTTCAGGCGGTCGCCATAGATTCTGACGACCAGATCCTCAAAAAGCTTCATAAATTCTGCCTGTTGCGCAGGCTGCGCTGTATTCCATGCGCGGCCAATGACAAAGCGCCCGATGGTTTTCATGTCGAACGCATTGCGCAAAATTTCATAGTAGCGGCTGGTGCGCTGGGTTTCTGACAAGCTCCGGTCTGTGATCGTCCCAATAGCTTGATTGCCGAGGTTTTGGATGAATGCGTTTGCGTCAACTTGCTGAGATGGAGCAGGCCGAAGCAAGGGAGTTGCGGCGGGAAGCGGATCGGCCAGCGACACGGTGGGAGACAGCGCCGCAAGGGCGATGCCGGTGCCAATCAAAAGTAAGTTTCCTCGACGTATTTCCATGTTTCCTCCATGCCTTTGCAAGCTTTTCCAAAGAGGAGTCCTGTTTGAAAAAAAAGAATGTCGGGAATATGGCGTCTCTGAAAAACTTTAAAAGTATACATCAGGTATGCTCTTTACGGCATGCGTTTTCCGTTCGGATGTCCCTCGCCGTGTCATTGCTTTGGCGCGTACCTTGTGATAAACTTTCTTGCAATTAAGGCCTGTTTTGTTTCGGTGGGTAGTCGTCCGGTGTCACCCCAAGGTCTTGTCACTCCATCCATATTTGTCCAAGTTTTTTATAGCCGTTATGCGCATTGCGCGCGTCGTGTGCGTTTGAAGGGGCGGACTGCTTAAAAATCCGCCGCTTCAATGGTCATCCCCTGCGTTTTTCGCGGCGGGATATTCCCTTAACCAACAAGCAGGAGGCGTTCTATGACTGATACTTCGAAGTGTTCGTTCGATCAGATGAAGGACAAGATCAAGGAAACATGGGACCGCTTGAGCGACGATGACATCGCGCTTTACAACGGCAACGAAGAACAGTTCTTTGGCAAAGTTCAAGAGGTCTATGGGATCTCGAAGGAAGACGCAGAGAGCCGCATCAAGGAAATTCAGGAAAGTTGCCCCCCACAGGAAGCTTAATTAAAGGCCAAAGCACGCTCCATCGGCGGCGTACAGCCGATGGAGGTGTTTTGGAACGCACCTCAGCGCGCGACGCTCTGAACGGAGAGAAAAATGACGGTCGTTTTTCTTGCCGGAATCTTGGCCATCCTTCTCATTTTTTCGGCCATGATTTCCATGAGGCCCGACGTGTTTCTCGTCAAACGGTCGCTGGCCTTGAGGGCTCGGGACGACGTTATTTTCGATCAAATCAACGATCTCAGGAAATGGGAAAACTGGTCGCCATGGGCGAAGCTTGATCCGGCGACGCGGAGGCATTTCGAGGGCCCGCGCGAGGGCGTTGGGGCCGTCCTGCGATGGGACGGCGACGAAAAAACCGGCAAAGGAAGTATGATTGTAACCCAAAGCCGCCCTTCGAACCTTATCCGGATCTTGCTGGAGTTCGAGAAGCCGATACGCTCGACAAGCACCGCCGAGTTCGTGCTTGTGCCTTTAGGAGACCAGACGGTTTTAACCTGGAGCATGTACGGCAATCTGGACTTCAAGAGCAAGGCAATGGGGATTTTCACCAACGCTGAAGAGTTTCTTGGACGCCGCATGGAGCGCGGGCTTGTGGATCTTAGGCATATTGTCGAGAGCGAACAGATCGCCCAGTGAGGAATTTATGGAAAGCATCATTCCTTTTCTCTGGTTCGACGGCGAGGCCGAAGAAGCCGCGAAATTTTATACTTCAGTCTTTCAGAATTCAAAAATTCTCAACATCGCTTATTACGGCAAAGTCGGCGCGAAACATTCAGGCAGGCCCGTGGGATCGGTGATGAGCGTAGAATTCGAGTTGGCAGGACGCGAATTCGTCGCCTTCAACGGCGGGGGCAGGTTCACGCGAACACCCGCCGTTTCCTTTTATGTGAATTGCGACACGCAGGAAGAGGTTGATTTTCTCTGGAACCGGCTTTCAGGAAACGGATCGTTCGAGCAGCGCGGGTGGCTGACGGACAAGTTCGGAGTTTACTGGCAGATCGTCCCGGAAATCATTGGCGAGATGCTTGCGGATCAAGATACTTCAAAATCCGGACGCGTAATGGAAGCAATGCTTAAAATGAAAAAGTTCGATATCGAAGCCCTCAAGCGCGCATACGAAGGAAAAGATGAAGAATAGCTTTGATCTTTGGCAAAGCCCCTGCCCCACAAGCGGCTTATAAATTTTTCTCTCAACCCAAAAACGGAAGGAGCCGTTCTATGTCTGCATCCGATCACGAAGGCAACCCCATTGGCGACGCCAAGGAACGGCTTGGCTCTATGCGCGACGAAGCGCGCGAGACAGCGGGTAAGGTCAGGAACGATTTGCAGGGGCTTGCTTATGATGCAGGCCATATGGCGAAGCAGTATGTCGAGGCGGGACAGCGCGGCGTCAGAAAAACCGCGTGTGCTCTCGCCGAGACCATTCAGAAGAAGCCCCTCCAATCCAGCGCAATCGCGGTCGGGATCGGCCTTGTCATGGGGATGCTTATGCGCCGACGCTCGTGAAAGCCGCGCGGTCTTTTCAGATCGGAATCCTCGCCATGTTCACACTCGGAAAAATGCTCGGGCTGGCGGCGATTAACGGAGTCGCGCACAGTACGCATCTGTTTCAAAAATTTCTTTCGGGAATGATTATCGTCATCGTTCTTGCGGTCATCAGCAGCATCATGTTAGCGGCGCTGATTGTGGGGGGGATTTTCGCTTTATATGCCAGTCTTGTGAATGCGGGGTTGGCGAGTCTTCCGGCCATTCTGGTTATCGTGGGACTTCTGGCAGTAATTACGGCGATGCTGTTCGGCATCACTTTGTGGCAAATGAAGCAGTTGAAGGATGGCGCCGAGGCGGCCATAAATCCCAAAGCAGCGGATCATCAAGGGATCGGCGGGATCGTTCTTTCGTTTATCGAAGGGTTCTCGGATTAAAGGGATCGGAGATGATTCAAATAGAAGGCATAGATGTAACAGAAATGACGCAGAAGCGAGCTTCGTTTTTTTCCGTTCCGTGTGCTCATTCTGGATGTATGCGGAGCCACTGTTGAGGGCGCGGTGATCCGGGTTAGCCCTTATCTCTCATAATGCGCGCCTTGTCGCGTTCCCATTCGCGCTGCTTGATCGCTGCGCGCTTGTCGTGCTGCTGCTTGCCTTTTGCAAGGCCTATTTCGATTTT
>JAQVZU010000067.1 GCA_028708035.1 Alphaproteobacteria bacterium | reverse complement strand
CTCCACGGACAGAAAAAAGAGATCTGTTTGTCGTGCGTACAAGCAATATTCTTCCGGACGCCAAACGCTCGCAAATTTAAGCGAGCGATATAGAAAATCTGTCAGGACGCTCCGACGAAACTTTGATCGTCTTGAGTTTTCTTCTCTGAAACAAACCATCTCTTCAGCCCCCGTCGCACTGACGTTTGATGCGACGTTCTTCGGGCGCGGCTATGGCTTGTTGGTGTATCGAGCGGAGGGAAAGAACATCTACTGGCAGGAGATCGTCAGCGAGCGCATCAGCGACATGGAAAATGGCCTGAGCCACTTAATCTCGCTTGGCTGGAAGTTCTCCAGCATCACCATAGATGGCCGAAAAGGCACTATTTTGCTGATAAAACGGCTATTTCCAGAAATGCCGATCCAACTGTGTCTATTCCATCAGAAAGCGATCGTTCGCCGTTATCTGACTGGTCATCCAAAGACGCCTTGCGGCTGTGCCATTAAAAATTTGGCGGCAGAAATCTTGTCGCTGTCCGAGACAGACTTTCTTGCTCGCTTGCAAAACATCTATGACACCTACGCCGGATTTCTGAAGGAAAGAAACGACCTCGGCCAATTTAAACATCGCAGGCTCCGCAGCGCGCTGCGGAGCCTGCGGTCGAACGCGCCGTTTCTTTTTACCTACAAACGACACCCAGACATCTTCATCCCTCACACGACAAACTCGTGCGACGGCTCCTTCGCTCACTGGAAAAACAAGGTCAGAATCCACAGAGGTCTCAGCAAAGAAAGACGCGCTAAAATGATCGGTTTTTTGCTCTCAAATCCCTGACCCCAGCCACACCTTTTTGTCCATTATGCCTAAAAATCTAAATAAATACTAATCTACAAACTTTCGGATGCGACTTGCCCGATCTCCATCATATCCTAGCTTTATAGGTTATATGTGAATTCACAAGCCTTTTCCGCATATGCTGCCGCCGTGAAGACAGTGCGGTTGTCATTTTTGAGGACTGTAAACCGCGCCGAAGGCAAAGCCCTTGTCCTGAATCTGCGGGGTGCGGCCTAGGACTGCGTGGATCGAAGACGAAGGGCGAATTTTATAAAAAGGAAAAAATGGCCGCATGCGCTTGGAGGTAACATTTTCCACTTCAAAAGCTTTGGCAGATTTCGAAAAGGTAAACAGAAAGGCGTGCGAACCGTTATCGCAGCGCGTCACAAAAATTTTTTCGCTTTATATACAGGCGAATGATTTGTGCGCATGCGATTTTCACCAATATGCAGTATAAATGCAGCTAGGCGGTGGTCGTGTGACGCGATCATCCAAGACGGCTGGAAAGGCCGCTCAAAGAAAGGAACAATGGAAATGTCCATTCCTTTCATCGACAATCAACCGACATGGGTATTGGCAGGAAGCCTGACGGGGGTGGCGTTGTGGGCGGCGTATGATTTTCTTTATACGCGGTTACTGCGGCATGAAACTTCTTCGGCATTTGGAACGGCGGCTTGGGCAAAGCATTCGGTGCTCAAGAAACAAGGGCTGTTTGGGGCTGAGGGGATTGTCTTGGGCCGGGTTCGGCGCAGGCTTTTGCGGCAGAATTGCGATAAGCATCTTTTGACATTGGCTCCGAACCGCGCGGGGAAAGGCGTTTCGTCGATCATCCCCAATTTGCTGACGTGGCCGGGGTCCGTGTTGGTGATCGATCCGAAGGGAGAGAACGCGGTTGTCACGGCGCGGCGGCGGCGCGAGATGGGTCAGGCTGTCTTTGTGCTCGATCCATGGAATATAACGGGGCTTTCCGGCGCGCGGTTCAATCCGCTTTTGGCATTGTCGGATCGCAATCCGGACATTGTCGAGGACGCGGCGCTTTTGGCCGATGGGCTCGTAATCTCCGATCCCACGGGCGAGGAAGAATTCTGGAACAACGAGGCGCGCGCACTTATCTCCGGGCTTTTGCTGCACATCGTCACGACCGAGTTGCCGGAAGAACGGCACCTTGGAACGCTTCGCTATATGTTGACTTCCTGTGAAGACGGCTTTGCCGAAATCTTGAGCGACATGACGGAGAACAAAAGCTGCCACGATCTGATCGCAAGAGCCGCGCGCAGGATGTTGCAAAAGACCGACAAAGAACGTTCTGGTGTCATGTCCACGGCGCAGGCGCAAACACATTTTCTCGATAGCCCGCGCATGACGAAAGTTTTGTCTGGATCGAGCTTTGATCTCGAAGACATGAAGGCCGGGAACATGACGATCTATCTCGTGCTTCCTGCCGAAAGATTGGCGACGCATGGAAGATGGCTGCGCCTTATCGTAAGCCTGTGCCTCGCGGCCTTGACGCGGAACAGAACCCCGCATTCAAAGCCGGTTCTGTTTATGCTGGACGAATTCGCGGCGCTCGGAAGGCTGCAAGCCGTCGAAACGGCCATGGGACTTTTAGCCGGATACGGCGTCTTGCTCTGGCCGATCTTGCAGGACTTGAGCCAGCTTCAAGACCTTTATCCCCGCCGCTGGAAATCGTTTCTTGCGAATGCCGGGGCCGTGCAGGCTTTCGGCGTCAACGATCTCGGAACGGCGGAGTATCTTTCCGGCATGCTGGGACAGCGAACCGTCATGGTGCGGCAACATAGCCGTCCGGGCGGTCAGGAATATGCCCCCATGTCCGAACACTACGGCGCAACTTCGAGACCTCTTATGATGCCGCAAGAAATCATGCACCTGCCGCCGGACAAAGAGCTTTTGCTGTTGCAAGGCAAGGCCCCGATTATCGCAAGGCGCGGTTGCTATTATTCGGATAAGGAATTTGAAGGAACGTTCGATCCCAACCCCATGATCGTAAGAAGGAGAAGGGGGTGATTTATCGTGCGCGCGCAAAAGCCCATGTTACCGCCGCCAGCCAAGGCGATATTGCTTTACGCCGCAGACGGGCTTTCGGTATGGAAAAGCGACTTTACCAAATGCGGCAGGCCGCGCGCGCCAAGCCCCTCTCGCTGGGTTCCGACGTTCCGGCAACTGATCGAGACCTATGAAGGACTCCGCGTCCTGCAAAAACTTGCCGAAGCGGGAATGATGGCGTGGTCTTGTTCGAACGACACGCTTGATTGCACGAGAGATGCCTTCCGCGATGTATCTTTTCGTGCCTTGGCGATTGCGGCGCTCGAAGATTTTGCGGAAACCTTGCCGCAAAAAAGGACGGTCTTTCTGGCGGAAACATTCCTCAAGTTGCAGCCGGAAGAGCCGGAGCCTACGCGCCTCGCCGAACCGGAAGCCATGCCCCAAAACAAAGAAGTTGTAGCGCGCCGCCCGCGATTTCGGCGCGTTCGGAACAGTTCGCCGGGGCCTTGTTGAAAACCGCGCCCTTTCCCAATAATTGAATTCCATTACACTCTTGCGCGTAATAATACGCCTGTTACACTATACCTATATTTGTCGTTACTTCGTTTCTTTCAAAGAAACGGCGTAAACAAGCAATCCAGGAGGGATCGCTATGGCCGGTATTTCTCAATCGCGCGGGTGGAAATTTTCTTTAGCGGCTTTTTGCATCGGCATTTTTACAATCGGAATTTGCCCCGAAGCCTTTGCGCAGTTCGACGGCGGATCGCATTATTCTTTCTTCTCGCGCCTCAAGCCCATGCTTCTTTCGGGCATTATCGGATATGGAGTGGGTGCTTTCTTTTCTCCGGCATTGCGCCCGTTCCGTCGCACATTCGCAAAAATTCTTGGAGCGGCAATCGTTTTATACGCATTGTTTACCCCTGCGCCGATTGGAGACTTTCTCAGCAGCGCCATTGCCGGGTGCGCGTTTATCGTCGCCTACTACTTCGGCATTCGACTTTCCAATCCTGCGGAGGTCCCGGAGCGGCGAAGGCCCACAAGTTTCGGCTCTGCGCAATGGGCCGATCTCAACCATCTGCTCAGAAACGGCATCATCGGTTCGGACGGCTACATGCTCGGCGAGTTCGTGACGAACACTGGTGCGCATCCGATGCAATACAAGGGCGAGCGGCATCTTCTGACGGTCGCGCCGACGCGCAGCGGCAAGGGCGTTTCGTCGATCATCCCGAACTTGCTCATGTACCAAGGGTCCGCGTTCGTGATCGACCCGAAGGGCGAGAACGCGCTCGTTACGGCGTTCCGGCGCGGAGCCGGGTCGTCTGAAAACAACATTCCCGGCCTCGGTCAGGATGTCGTATTGCTCGATCCGTGGGATGTCGCGGCGTCGAAGCTTGGCATGAAGCCATCTTCGTTCAACCCCATTGACTGGATCAAGGCCGATGATCCCGACGCCGCAGAAAACGCCTTTTTGCTTGCCGACGCGCTTGTGATTTCCGAAGCGCAGGGCGACGACAAATTTTGGGACGAAGAAGCGAAGGCGCTTCTGACCGGCATCATTCTCTATGTCGGAACGGCGGAGGAAGAGGAAGGCCAGCGGAATTTGGGCCGCGTGCGCGATATTTTGAACATGACCGACGCGGGACAGAGAAAAATTCTGGAACAAATGTTCGGCCATCCGCATCCGCTTGTGCGCGCCACGGCGGCGCGGCAAGCGAGCAAGGAAGAAAGGCTTTACAGCGCGGTTCTAGCCTCGGTGCAGTCGCATACGCACTTTCTTGACAGCGCGCGAATTCGCAAAAGCCTAGAATGTTCGGATTTTCATTTTGAAGACCTTAAGAAGAAGCCCACGACCGTTTATCTCATATTGCCTGCCGATAGGCTCAAAACCTTCGACCGTTGGCTCCGCTTGTTGATCCAGCAAGCCATAACGGTCAACGCGCGCAACATTGACCGGAAGCCGGAAAAGCCGATCCTCTTTCTCCTCGATGAAATGCCGACGCTTGGACGCCTTCCGGCGCTTGAACAGGCCTACGGACTTATGGCCGGTTTCGGGATGCAGCTTTGGGGAATCGTCCAAGACCTCTCGCAACTCGCGCGCGTTTACGGCGAACACGGTTGGCAGACCTTTATCAGCAATTCCGGCGTCATTCAGTATTTTGGAAGCCGCGACAAGATGACGGCGGAATATTTTTCGTCGCTCTGCGGCGTCACCACGGTCGTGGTGCGCAATTTTTCGTCGGCAATTGGCAATGCGATTAGTTCCGGATTCAGTTCGAGTTCAAGCTTTGGAAGCACGGGAGGAAGCTCCGGCACATCGAATTCCTCGAACTCGAATTCAAGCTGGACAAGAACGGCGGGAACCAACGAAGCCCAGCGGCATCTGGCCTATCCGGATGAGCTGATGGTTCTCAAGAACAACGAGCAAATCGTGTTCGTTGAAAATCTTGATCCGATACCGGGGAAGAAGATTCTGTGGTACAGGAATACGGCGCTGAAGGCGCTGGGGGTGAATTTACAGGAGAAGGTCTCGGTAAAAGACAACACAACAGCTTGTTAGAAAGGAGAATGTCAATCAAACAAGTATTGAAGCATTTTCTGAATACGTAGAGTTTGGCACAGCACCTTTTTCAACATGAAGGTGAAAATAATTTAGTCCAATAATTCGTTGAGGATCAGCAGCAACAGACCCTTCGCACAAGAAGGTCCATTTTATATAAGCATCCAACCAATCGATAGTTGGGTTTGCCTTTAGGGCAGCTAAGTCAGCGTTTGAATCAAACTGGCAAATCATTTCCCAATTTGCACAGGCTTCAGGAAATTTAATCTGTGTTGCCCCCGATGTTAAACACCAGATGCGTCCTTTCAAACAGCTCGCTCGCCTTAGGGCGTCCATAAGGAACTGATCTGCACGCTTTTGAGTTAACGGATATAAGGTCGATGTATTCAAGCGGAAATGAACATAAATATTTTCTGAAAGGTTATCATTCGATGGTGTTTGGGGATTAAATCCATTTTGAATGTCATAGACTGTAGCCATTTGTTCCTCAAGGCGCTGTTGCTACTAAACGACATATACCATAGATCACCTTTCCCTTCCATCACCTCTTCCACGATCCTTCGCAAACGTCAGGGCGTTTTCGTCGCTGCGTTCCTTGCCCGGTTCCTTTTTGCGGTCGTTCGGTTTATCGCGGTCTTTTGCAAACGTCAGCCCGCCTTTATCGCTGCCTTCCTTTCCGCGCTCCTGTTCCTTCGAAAGCTCTGCGGCTTTGATCCGATCCTTGGCGAATGTCAGCTTTTCTTTCTCCGCCATTTTCTCCTTATCGCGGCCTTTATCTTTTGCTTTTTTCATCTGCACTTCCTCCGGCGTGGCCCATGCAAGGCTTGCTTCTTCGTGAAAACGTTTTCCCATGCGCTTGGCGAGTTCCGGCTCGTCGCGGGCAAGGTCGCGGGAGACGTAGAGCTCCACGCGGTCGCTGTGGCGCGTCAGGCCGACATAGGCCGTCCGCGCGTTCCATGCGAACACGTTGTCGTAAAGCGCGTAAACTTCGGTTTGCGTCTTGCCTTGGCCGCGATAGACAGTTCCGGCGTAGCCAAGGCCAAACTCCTTGAACTTCTCTGTATCGAACTTCACCTGCCGCCCTGTGTCCGTCAGAGCGGTTATTTCCCTGTTCTTGATCTTCTCGACCGTCGCCAAAGCGCCGTTGTAAATCCCGGCCTTGCGGTCGTTGCCGTGGAATTGAATCCTGTCGCCCGTTCCGACGACAAGCTTGCCGCGCACCGTGTCGGCCTCAAGCTCGCCTTTAATGTCGCCTCGCTTGGCGCGTATTTCCTGTATGCGGCGATTAAGCTCGTCCACCTCGGCGTTCGTCCCGGCATAAACGAAGCGGTTCGCCTTCGTGTCTTCGCGGCTGTCTTGATCCCAATCGGAGAGAAGCCGCGCGCGGCTTTCGTCGATGTCTTTCGACCAATGCACATGCCCGTGCTCGGCATAGGCGCGAAGCCCCTCGGCCACGCGGCCATCGGCGAAGTCTTGCGAGGCTTCTTTCTGCCAATCCTTTTCCTGCCGCCGCACTTTCGAGATCACGACGCTTCCGTGCCGTTCCTTCAGCGCCGTGAACATCCCGCCGCGCTCGACGCTCGAAAGCTGCCGGTCGTCGCCCGCGAGTATGACCTTCGCCCCCGTTTCCGCCGCATGGCGCATAAGGCGGGCATAGGTGCGCGTGTCCAGCATGGCCGCTTCATCGACGATCAGCGCCGTTCTGCGATCCCACGGCGCGGCCCGGTCGCGCCGCTTGTTCTCCTGCCAAAACAGCTCAAGATGCACGGTACTGGCTCGTTCAAACCCGGAGCGCCGCAAACCTTCGGCGGCGGTATTGGTCGGTGAAAGCCCGACGACGTGCCACCCGGCGCGCTCATGCGCCTCCTTGATCGCTACAAGGCTGTGGCTCTTGCCCGTGCCCGCCAAGCCCTCGATCACCACAAGGCCATCCGTGCCCGTCGCCTTGGCAAAGGCTTGCACCTGTTCCGGATCAAGGGTTCTTTCTTTCGCAACAGATTGAGAGGCGCGCTCCTTAACCGGTTTCCGGTTCGTGGCAATGGCGTCGGCATCCCGCATGACGGCGCGTTCCTGTTCCCGCACATCCTTCGTTGTATAGCGGCCCGTAAAGGCTCCGCTCTCGCGGTTATGAAGGGAAACGACGTTTTCATTTGCGAGAACAGCCGCCCGGATTTGGGCGCGCTCCACCGGATCGGCCACATGCTTGTGAATGAGCCTTTCAACGTCCAGTTCGGTAAAAGTCGCCCGCCGCCGCATGAGGGTATCGAGAATTCTCTCCGGATCGTGCGCGGCCTTCTCGTTCGCCTCGCGCGTCGCTTCGGCCCGCGCCTCGGCGTCTTTGGGGCGGGTGCGAAGGCGAACCGGCCCTTCATGCCGCTGGGCATAGGGGCCTACGTCGTCAACCCGGATGTCCAGCCCCTCGCGCTCAAAATAGAGGTTCTGATAATCCCGCCACAGGATGCCCCAACGTTCGCCCTCGGTCACGGCCTTCTGGCCGCCCTTCATGGTCTTGATTTCGGGGTCGAGATCGCGGGCCTTCTTGTCCGAAAAGCGCCCGCCCTCGATCCGCCGCGTCGTAATCAGCATGTGCGCGTGGACGTTAACCTCGCCCTTGTGCGGCATGTGGATGTCGAGCTGGACGCCTAAACCTTTATTAACGAAATTCTCCTTCGCGAATTCCTCCGCCATAACCTTCCAGTCGTCGAGCGTCAGGCCAACATCTGTAGGGAGGGCGAGAAGAAGCTCCCGCGCTTCTTGGGAGTCCTTCCGCCGTTCCATGGCCTGGGCTTCGTTCCAGAGCGTTTCCGGATTGAGGAACTTTTCATCCGCGCCTTGGGGGAGGAGAACGTTTTTGTAGAGGACAGGATCGCGGTGCGCAAAATAGAAACGCTCGCCGGTGCGGTTACATTTAACGTCGCTTCGGTCATTATACGCCGCCGAGCGGCAGACGTTCCCGCCGTCGCTTCGCTTGATGTAACGGACACGAGCGAACTCGATAGCCATAACGCAAGTATAGCACAAAGTGCCGCAAATTACATCAGGCGTTGCTCGCAACGCATATTGCGTATGAACGCAAGGCTGCATAACCCGGCCACTAAAGTGGCCTCCGTTTTTCTTTTGTGCTATAGTAACGGCATAGTCTAATTCATTCATACCAGAGCATGAGGCCCGCCATGCCAAAGCTTACATTAGCCGAACGTCTCGAACGCGCCGCCGCCCGCAAAGCCCGCGCCGAACAAGAGGCCGCTCGCCTTAAAACCATGCAACGCAAAGAGCGAACCCGCCACCTTATCGAGGTCGGCGGCTTGCTCGTTAAGGCGGGGATCGACAAGCTCCCCACCGCCGCCCTCTATGACCGCTTCCTCGCCATAGCGGCCCAAGCCGATGACCCGAAGATGGTCGCGGCGTGGGAGCGCGCCGGATCAAAGCATTTCCAAAAAGAAGCCGACACCCGCATCGTTGCCATAGCCCGCTTCGGCACCAAAATCGACCCGGAACTAGCCGCAACTCTGCGAGACATGGGATTCCGCTGGAACAGGTTCCTCAAGCAATGGGAAGGAAAAGTCGATTTTGCGAATGCGAAGGGCGTGGTCGAGGGAATGGGAGGTAACATTCAAAAAGTTAACGCCCCACAAGAAAAATAGGAGCCGCCGAAGCGGCTCCTATAGGGTCGTTTAGGCCATGATAACTTCCTGCCGCCTTGCCTCTTCGGCATAAGCGCCAAGCGTTTTGTCGGCTTCAAAGTGCAGGTCACGCTCAACCAAGAGGCCTAGCTGACCGCGCACCTCGGCAAGCTCCGTGAGCGAGACATAACCGAGTTCAGGAAACCCCATGCCAAGGTCGCAAAGTCCAAAGGCAATTTCTGGATCGTCGGGGTCGATTTCGGTTAAGAGCCATGTTGCCCCTGCATCGGGCGTGAAGAGCTTGATGACCGGCTTGAAGTCGAGAGGATCAAGCCCTTGTTCCTGTCTTTGACGGTTAGCCTTGCCATTGGCGAGAAGCTGTTCGCGTTGTTCGACTGTCAAAAGTTTCATGGTTTTTCTCCTTAAAGTTCGGGATAAGAAAGCGGCCTCGGCGCGATACCGAGGCCGCGATGGGGTTACGGCTGGCGTGTCCAGACCAGATTGTGGTCTTTGTCGGTTTCGACGAGGCGGCAATGAATGGGAGCCGCGAAGCTGGGATCGTCGAGTTTGACCGAGATGTAAGGCTTGCCTTCCTTGCTCTTGGACGACCAACCCGCGCCGATTTCTGCCTTGCCTGCGTAGAGCCGGAAGTCTGGGGCTTTGTCGCCGCTTTTTTCGACGGCAACGAGTGTAGCTTTGACCTTGATGGTGAGAGTTTCAATGTTGCCCTGAAAGCCGTCGTTCTGCTTGGTAAAGGTTCCGATGATAGACATGATGTGTTCCTTTCTGTTTTTAGTGGGCCGCTCCATGCGACCTCGACAGCGATCCGACAAAGCGCAGAGGCCTCCGCAGCAGAAGGGCGAGCCACGGAGGGGGATCACCCGACTTGCACGGAGCGCAGCGAAGGAAAGTCGGGGACACCGTGGCGAGGGCAAAGCCCTTGCCCTGACGCGCGGAGATGCGCTTTAGGATCAGCGACAGGCGAGGTTGAATGGATAGTGAGCGGCGCACGCTGAAAGGAACAAACGGCATCAAGTCACACGGAACACCGCGCCGAACAACAACGCAAAGGACATGAAATCATCTGCCTCAAACAAAGCCGCCTCGCTTCATCGTAAAAATGACAAAGCACTTTTTCTTCTGCTCGTAGCGCAAGGCTTTCGGCAGCGTTCGAACGTCCTCGCTAGGAAGACAGAGATGCTTTTGGCCTCAATCCGATGAACCTTTGCGAAAAATCAACTCCGCCTTCGCTAAAAAGCAAAGGCTCGTCTTGGTCTCGCGTGCTTCCCTTCGCGGCGATCAAGCCGAGGCTTCGCCTCCCCCCGATCCGAGAGCAAAAATCCTTCAGCTAAACATCACGAGAACCGAACAGCTCTTCCGATGCCGTTTCAGCACCGTCCTTGATGAAGCCATGATGCGCCTTGATCGTCTTTACGGCTGCAAGCGTTTTTGCAAACGCTCCTTCTCTGGCGTTGCGGCAGCGAGCTGTGCAGCCAGACGATGACAGCACGTGAACCTGCCTTCAACAACGCCGCGCCTGAAGCGGCAATTTTGAAAGGAGGCTTTTCATGCGTATCGTGATTTCTTACTTGAGGATTACTTTTGATCGTCTTCGGATCGTGGGCTTCGCCTTCGGCCTGAGCCTGTCGAGGTTCGGAGCACATCTTTTGCTGTGTCTCGGCGGGTCGCTGACCTTCCGCAAAGGTTCATCGGATTGAGGCCAAAAGCAAGCCGCCCTCGGAACCTTCCGAGGGCGGCAACGCTTTTTCTAACTGACAAAAATTTTCCGTTAGATTAAACCATAATAGCCTGCCTGCTGCACGCTGAAGCGACCATCCACAACGATGAGATTGAAGATCGGCGCTATAACGGAGGGCATATGGAGCAGAACGAAGCACGGGTTCGGAAAATACTTGCAGCGGTCAAACCGTTGGCGTCAGAGTACTATCGACTTACGAGAAAGCCGCTTGGTGTAACCGGCGAGATAGCGGAATATATCGCTGCGGAAACTTTGGGGCTCAAATTGGCCCCTGCAAGAACAGAAGGCTATGATACTCTTCGCGGCACAGAACGTATACAGATAAAAGGACGCGCCTTTGCGTCTGATGCAAACAAGAGTCAGCGCATTTC
>JAQVZU010000066.1 GCA_028708035.1 Alphaproteobacteria bacterium | reverse complement strand
TTTCACCTTTTCCTAAGGGAATATTATTGCCTTTTAAATCACCAATAACAACAGGCTCTTCATAGGGGCCAACTTTTGATGAATATAGAATCCCATCCCAACTTGCATTTCCATCCAGAAGGTTATCAGCAATATCCCCCAGCACATAGCCAGCCGACGCGCCTGCTGCCACAGAGCCGGATACGATTACCGGGGCCCCTGCAACGCAAGCTCCGCCGGTTCCAACTGTGCAGCCTCCCGCGATTGTCATTCCTGTGGCACCTCCAAAATATCCCCCAACTGCGGTAAAAAGGGCTCTTAGCCTATGGAGATTTTCATTATACAAATACTGAAAGCTCGACGTAATCGCGCCGTTTTCAAACTTTCCGCCCCCCAGCACTGACGCCCCACCGCCGACGATCCCGTGGGCGATGCCTCGGCCAATATCCGTGATATTCAATTTATCGATCTGCGGTCCGGCGAAGGTCGAGAACCCTGCCGCCAGAAGGCCACTTTGGAATTTGCCGCCCTGAATGACGCTCGTGACGCCTCCGGCTGCCGCGTGCATCGCGACGTTTTTCGCTTGGGCTTCCGTAAACATCCCGGCATTATTCCAACCATTTGCTTGCGCGACATTGCCGACGCCAGCAAATATCGCGCCCGTTATTGCCCCGGATAGCGCTCCGCTGAGGTTTCCGGATAATACAGCGCCGCTAATGGCTCCTTCTATCGCACCCAGCGCGACAAGTTGCGTCCCTGAAATTAGCGTCAAGCTAGCATCGGCGGCAGCGGCTGCCGCTGACACTGTAAAGCCCATTGCTGGCAAGGCGTAGTAATTAAACGATATGACAGCCGCCGTAATCACCACCATCTTGAATATCGGCGACTTAAGCCAGTGGCACATGCCGAGGAAGCATTGTCCTGTCGGGTCGGTGAAGGTGAGCGGGTTGTTGCCGACGTAAGTGTACCGGTTGAGAAGTTGGGGGATGAAGTAGTTTTCGACCAGGCTGTCCGGCGCGGTGAAGCGGCCTACCACCGGGTCGTACGTGCGCGCGTTCATGTTGATCAGGCCGACTTTGTCGATCTGCTCGTGGTTTGTGAAGCCGCGCGTCGTTTGGCTGGCGATTGCGTTGGTTGGGTCGTCCTGGCCGTTGGGAAAGCGCCGTTTGCCCCAGGCGTCGTAAGAAAGGCGTTCGATGATCGCTCCGGTCTCGTCCATGATCATCTGGACCGAGCCGAGGTGGTCGTTTGCGAAGTAGCGCATCACGGGGCCGGTCGAGCGGACAAAGCGCACGCCGATGGCTTCGCCCCCCGCAAACAGGTATTCGTTCCACTGCACCGCGCCGGATGCGCCGACGACTTTCTCTACCTTCATGAACGGATCGTTGAGGTAAGTGGTCGTCTCGGTCGGCGATGTCTGCGATATGCGCTGATGCGCGTCGTCGTATGCGTAGGCGATCGCTGTCGCGCCAGACGCGATTGTTTTGGGCATGTTCGCCGCGGTGTATGTATACGTTTTGCCGTTGCCCGCCAGCGTGTTTCCGTTCGCGTCGTAGGTATAGCTGGTGTTGAGAGCGCCTGCGATGCTTTGCACCGCGTGCGGCCTTGCGCTTCCAGCAGTGGGGTAGGCATAAGTCCCAACGTCGGATTTGCTTATGATATTGCCGATATCGTCATAAGCGACAGTTTTTGTCGGCCCGTTTTCGATCCATGATTCGACAAGCCGGTTCATATTATCGTAGGTTAATTGCTCTCTAAGCCCTGTCGGGTCGGCTGATCGCCACTTCAGGTTGCCCACCTCGTCCCAGTCGTAGTAATTGGCAAGATCATTGGGGGCGTTTCCGACCCATTTCCCCAATATTTTTCCTGTATTCGGGTAGTATTCGCGAGTCTCCCAAACATCGTTGCCGAGAATATGCTGAAGCAAATGCATTTCCGCATCAAACGCGTTCGCATGCCAGAGGACTTTTTGCGCGGCGCTGTCGATAACTTCGCTGAGGTACCCTAGCGACGTATAATTGTAGGCGAGAACAAAGCCAGAGGGATATGTAACCGTGGCGACGCGGCCATTCGCATCGTAAGCGATGTCGTTGTGATACTGCGTTCCGGCTATTGTCAGAGTCGTTCGGATTAACCTGCCTTGAGCGTCATAGGTCGGGACGCGCGCATAGCCATCCGTGGTGGCCGCGCTCGCAAGACTGCCGACGCCGTGTGGCTGGGTGTCGTAGGCATACGTTGTCGTCCGGTCGGCTTCCGCAATCCGGGTCGTTCTGTCGAGAATATCGTAGGTATAAGTGGTTGTTTGATTCTTCGCATCTGTGACTGTCTTTAATTTGCCAAGCACATTATAGGTATAATTCCACGTTCCCATATCAGGGTCTTGAGCGCGCGTCTTATTGCCTCGAGTATCGTAAGTGAAGCTGGTGATATTGCCCAGCGGGTCCGTCACTTTCTTCATGTTTCCGAATGGATCGTACGCATATGTCGTTGTATGTCCTGCCGCGTCCGTGACAGAGGCAATCTTTCCCTGAGCGTTAAGGACCTTTGTCGTCGTTTGATTAAGCGCGTTTGTGACCGTTGCGGTCAGTCCGTGAAAGCCAAAGGTGCTTACTGTATTATCGGGGTTCGTCGTAGATATGACGCGGCCTAGCGCATCAAAAGCGTTTATGACCCACCGGGGGGTGCCATCCGATAGGAAGTATGGGCGGCTGGCTTTTTGCGCATGGCCGAGGGCATCATAGCGGACTTCTTGCCGGATCACTCTGCCGTCGAAACCTTGCGTATCGGTGCCGATGGAGCGCGCCATCATGTCGTAGTAGGCCTTTGTCTGCGGGCCGTTTTGCGTCGCGCCGTTGGCGGCGTAGGGCGTTGCCTGAACAAAGAATGCACCATACGTCGGGCAGCTTGCCGTTCCGCCGTTAACGCCGCTGCAATATATATAAGCGAAACTCGTGCGCGTTCCGTCCGGTTTGACTTCAAGCGTTTTTCGGCCAAAGCTGTCGTACGTCCATGTCGTTATCAGGCCATTGGGGCCTGTGTGCTTGGTGGGAAGGCCGAAGCGAGCGTCATATTCCCATGTTTCAGTCTGGCCAAGCGCGTTGGCGCGGCCTGTAGCGAACTGTCCGTTCGAGTCAAATGCTGTCGTTTGCGTGCGGGTTGTTATGTCAGCGCCGCTGGTGGTTTTGGATTTTATATTGCCGTAGGCGTCGTAGGCATACGTTGTTGTAAGCTTAAACGCCGAATTACCGGGCTCGATAATTTCGCTGCCTAGAAGCCCCTCGGCATTATAGGTAAAACTGCTCGCACGCGTTCCTGTCGCCGCCGATGCGGGACCACTTAGCCCCAGCAAAAGAACTGCGATTCCTGCAATTTCGGCATATTTAATCATGCTACGCATAGGACGCACCTTTATGGCGTTGTGTTTGTGGCCGAGGAGCTTGTGAGGCGCCCAAGGAACCAGTTTGTGCTATCGTTGGAATAGGTACTTGTCGTGGTTTGGCTCGAGCCCTCTGGAGTGGAATTCACAATTTTTGTCGTGTTTCCATAACTGTCATATTCGTAAGTCGTGGTTGTCGTGGGGAGCGCCGTGCCGTCGAGGTCTTTACTTGAGATGACCTTCTTTGTAAGGACTGGGAACTTTGTTCCAGTCCATGGCAGCGTACCGAGAGTGTATGTGTTTGCAGTATTGTTTAGCGTCAGGCTTCCAAGCGCTTTGGTCTGAGACGAAATAAGTCCGGTGTAGGGATAGGCCTGCAGGAAGTTTGTCGTTTGAATGACGCCCGTCTGTTCGTCCTTTACCGACTGGCTCGCGAAGCCAAGAAAGCCGCGCAGGGCATTTAACTTGGCTCCGGTGTACGTATAGGTTGATTTGTATGTGCCGCCTATTCCATTCGGAGACATCATCGAACCGAGGACGTAAATCGAACCCTGGTAGTCGAAGTCCGGATACGTCGCACCGGTTAGCTTTGTGTAAACAGAACTGATTGTCAGCGGCAGATACGATAGGCTCGTTGTCGAGTTGAATGCGGGGGCATTGATCGATGTGACAAGCTCAGGGCCGCCGCTTTTGCCAAGAAACACATAAAGCGTTCTGTTGCTGAAGAAAGAGATATCGCTTTTCCCGTCGCCGTTAAAATCGCCGTTTAGCGACACCCAGCTTGTGCTCGGCGGTACGCTTAGATTCCCGCCCGTAAAAGTCGTTCCGGTTTCCTTAAAATTCCCATCACCTTTGCTTAGATATGTCCAGAGAGAGCTTCCTCCGATAAAACCAATGTCGGTTCTTCCATCGCCATTAAAATCTCCGCTGAATGGGAGCCACGATTGAGCGTAGGGAGACGACAATGTGTTTCCGTTGGTTGTAGAAACTACCCGAAATGTTCCGTCGCCTGTGCTCAGGAAAGTCTGGTTAACCTTGCCCTTAATGAAAGAAACGTCCGTAAGCCCATCGCTGTTGAAATCGCCGGGCGTAGAAGCCCAGAGATTTGGAGGGGAGCCGAGACTCGTTCCTGTGAAGGTTTGGCCTGTTTCTTTAAACGTACCATCCCCTTTGCTCCGGTATGTCCTGATAGAGGTGCCTCCAAAAAAGCCCAAATCCAGCAATCCGTCTCCGTCAAAATCGCCCGAAACCGGTTGCCAGTTTTTTGTTGGCGGAGAGCTGTTATTATTGGCCACCGTCGATTTGACTTGCGTAAATGTTCCGTCGCCTTTGCTTAGAAAGGCGTAGATAGAATTTCCGCTTGCGAACGCAACATCGTATTTGCCATCGCCGTTAAGGTCGCCCGAGAATGACGCCCAATTGGTTGAAGGCGGCGCGCTTAGAGCGCCGATTGTAATGGTCGAACTTGTTTCGGTGAACGTGCCGTCCCCTTTGCTCCGGTACGTCCAGATCGAAGTGCCGCTCCAAAAAGCGATGTCGGTTTTACCATCGCCGTTAAAATCTCCGGAAACGATCGCCCATTTTGAATCCGGCGGAGAGCCGTAATTGTTGACCAGCGTCGATCCGATGAAGGTGTATGTTCCATCCGCTTTGGTCAGAAACGTATACGCAGAGTTCCCGGCAAAATATACGGCATCCGTTCTTCCGTCGCCATTGAAGTCGCCAGGAATCCGATTTGTTCTTAAGCCTCCCTTCGACAAAGCTACCGGTCCGCCGCTTGGAAACTCAATCCCGGTTTCCTTAAATGTACCATCGCCTTTGCTTATGTAAGTCCAAATCGACGTTTCTCCCAGAAAGAAGATATCAGCTTTACCGTTTACATCTATTTCCCCTGCGTTGTACTTCCACCAGCTTGACGGCGGCGCTCCAACGTTGTTGGCTATTGTCGAACTGACCTGCATAAATTTGCCGTCGTCGCTGCTCGTTCCTGTCCAACCGAATGAAGTTGAAGGCAAGCACTGTCCGCTTCCATCGCACTGGGCCACTGAGGCGATGCGGCTCCGGTTCAATCCATTTTGCTCATACGTAAGCCTGTAATCCGAAACCAGCGTCTGTCCGGTCCATGTCTTGACATTTGTCAGGCGTTGGCTGCGGTAAGACTGGGCTCCAAAAAAGTATACCGGGGTCACGTCAGGCCGGGTCGCATAGATAAATTCAACCTTATTCTTTGGCGCTAACCCCGTGGCGCTGTTTCCCGTATATGAAATTGTCGAGATCAGCGCTTCCCCTGTCGCAACTCCGTTATAGGTAAACGATTGCGCGTATGCGAACGCAAGATAGTTCCCCTTGGTGTCGCTTATCTTGCTTACCAACCATGCTTTTATTGACGAGCTTCCAGATAAGATGGCCGTTGAGTCTGTTGTGTTTCCATATTCCATCCTTTGTCCGGACTTGGTTTTAACCTCCCACCATGCAGGGCCGCTACCTGCAGCTCCATGGGAAATAATTTTGCTAAAACTTTCTTTTTCCGTCCTGTACTCTGTACCATCGGCTCCGTAGGCGCCTGAAACAGCGACAAGGCGTTGACCGTCCAAACAGAACCGGTCGTTGGAATCGAAGTTTACGCCACCATTCACGCCGTCTTGCGCAATTGTTCTCCCGCAACGGTCGATCTCGGACAAACCGCCGATGCTCCAGCCTAATCCCAAAGCGCCATCCCCTCCCTGGCTGCTATACCGGAGCGCGATGGAAGGAATCATCCCCGCAGTCCCCGGCGGCACAGAAACCGGCACGGAGTACGTCGCGGCTCCGGACGCATTGACATCGATTTTTCCCGGAGTAGTCATCAGCTGCGCGCATGCCGGAGATGCGTAAACAAGAATAGCAACCGCCGCACAACAGATTGAGTGCTTTAATATGGTGAGATCTGTTGAACCGGAAGCAAGGATTTTTATTTGTATCACGGCGGGCTCCACAAGGCGGGGGTTACATTGGCCTCAACAGCTTGTAGAGCGATAATCGAATAACAGAAGGCGCGCGGTCAACGCCGTAAACCGACGAAAACAGTTACATCGCTTTGCTTTTTTCCGCGTTTCTATTTTTGCGCGACGGAATTCATTTTAAATAGCTTGGCTTTTAGCTCTTTAGTGATCTCATTTCCGTCAACAGAATTTTTGATCACATGAGGAGTAATAAGCACCAACAATTCAGTGCGATCTTCCGATACTCCAGTTTGTCCGAACAACGCCCCGACCAAAGGCACATCATGCAGCACGGGGACTCCGTCGCTTGTTCTGGTTTGGTGATCTTGAATAAGCCCACCGAGCGCAATCGTTTCTCCGTCATTCACAGCGACAGAACTTGTAATCATTCGCTGTTGGATTGTCGGCGAATTCAATGTGGAGCTTGTCGTAGGCATGACGCCGCTAACTTCTTGCGAGATGTCCATTAGAACCAATCCGCCAGCATTAACTCTTGGCGTCACGGTCAAATTTATTCCGGTGTTCTTATACTCAATGCTATTCACAATCTGCGATGTCGCGGTTAGCGTGCTCACCGCCGATTGAGTCGCCACCGGGACCTGATCGCCCACCTGAATGCGCGCCTGCCGATTATTCAACACAAGCAACTGGGGCGATGCCAGCATCTTTACATCCGTCATTGAATCAAGAAGATCCAATATGGCTTTTATCCTCTGAGTGCTTTTCCATGCATAGTTAAACCCGGGGAAGATGGAGTCCAAGCTGCCGCTGCTGTTTTCAATCTGGGAAAAGCCGTGCTGTCCCTTGGAAAAATAGTATTGCACGCCATAGCGCAGATCGCTTGTGAGAGTTACTTCGCTTATCGCCGCTTCGATCATAACTTGCAATGGCGTAATATCAAGTTTTCGGAGGGCGGCTTCTATCGTTTGATAGTCGCCAGGCTTTGCGTAGATAACGATCGCATTGTTGGCTTCATCGGCAGTAATGCGGAGATTGTGTGCAACAACGCTCTGTTGCGGATCGCTTATTATTGAGAATGAGGGCGCGCTCCCTTGCTGAGATTGAGCTTGATCCCCATTCGATCCCACCGAGGAATATGTTTTCGCCGGTGACGCAGACGGGCTCGCTCCAGAGTCGCCGATCAAGGCTTTTGAAAGGACCGAGACGAGATCTATGGCTCGGCCATTTTGCACACGATATATGTATAATCCTTGCTGATCGTTATCCCCAGTTTTATCAAGCCTATCAATCCAATTTTCTGTTTCATCGATATATCGGTGTTGCGGGGAACTTACCAAAATTGCATTCAACCGTTCTATCGGCGTTATCCGAACCATATTGAACATGCTTGTTCCATTAAGGACGTTCGTTAGCTCGGCCGACAGCGTTTTCGATGATGTGTTTTTAACCGGGAATAGGCCGAAGGACATTCCCGAAAGAGTGTCCACGTCGAATGTCGTTATGGCCTCCATAATGGTGTCTATTTCCTGGTCGTCTCCGGCTATGACCATCAGATTATTGGACGTATCTGCCCGGAGAAGGCTTCCTTGAGGCACCAAAGGCTCTATTGCCTGTTTCATGTCCCCAGCGCTGACATATTTTAGAGGTACGATTTTAATCCTGTATCCTACTGTTGAGGATATTTTCGCCTTTTTAGATGCGCCTGCTATCGGAAGTATCTGATAGACGCCCGCGTCTTCAACAATTGCTAAACCGTTTGGCTTCAATGCGGCTTCCAGTATCGGAAGGATAGCATTGCGGCGCACCGGACGAGCTGACTCAACTGTAATCGTCCCTTGCGCCGAAGGGTCTATGGAGTAGCTAACCTTAAGCATATCTCCCAATATGATGCGAAGAACATCGCGCACATCGGCGTTGACGAAATTCAAGGTGATCCCGTCTGCCAAGGAAGCTTGAGCACTCCCAACTTTTTTCTCCATAGCCATATGGGGCGGCTTCGGCTCTTCCACTGTTTTTTCCGGGAAAATCTCTATCGAAGGCTTTAATTTTTCAGTTGCGTTTTTTGGTTCCGGTACTGCCGCAACAGACGCGAAGCTTGTGAGGAGCATGGCTGCGAATAACGCAGACAAAATAATGTTTAATTTTTTCATGGGGCTCCTACTGTGTCTGCGTGTGGTGAGGTTGGCTTTGCCGAAAACTGCACATCGCGCACATCGTCCCCGTTTTTCAGCGTTACCGCTTTCGGAGAAATATATTGTACGATCCAGCCGTTTACCGTTTCTCCCTCATGTACAAGGCGCGTCTTATCTTCTCCTACCCATTTAATTAGTCCGGCGCGCCTTTTTGGGCCGGTGCTCGTCCCGAACAAAACCACTTGGCTCACATTCTCGGAATTGACGGCAGTTATCGATATGCCCGCAGGGGCATCGATTTCAGGCTCCTCAGGCGGGCGGCGGGACTGATGGAACAAAGGCCTGGCAAGTATTTCTTCCATCGCGTTTGCGGAAGATGCTGTAATATCCCCGATATTAGCTACAGATATTCTCTTCTCGGCGCTATGCGGCGCTTTGGGGAGTGGAACATCTGTAAGTCCCAATCCCGCGATGATAGCCGCCAGAACGCTTATCGCTATTTTCTTCCCGGTTAAACCGTTCATCATGCGCCGCCTGCTGAATAGCCGCAGACATCGAATTCAAGCGATAGTTTCTGCTTTAGTTGTGGCTGGATCAAATCAGCGGCGTGAATGCGCATGTTATTAATAAACAGAGCGGGTTTGTCCGTTTCGCTCGCCGAAAGAAACCCCGTAACTGATGACAAATCTCCTTCAGCCGTCGCGCGTACACATATCCGGCTGAATGCTCCCTTCGGCTCGACAGGAAGTTCTGCCGTGCTCAAAACGGTTCCTCCAGCGCTCAAAACGGTTTGTCTTATTTGGGATTGAATCTCAGCCGCGATCATAGCAGGCGTATCGCCTGCCCTAAGTATTCCGGCGCTATCTATTTTCGCACTCAGTTCCTTGTCGAGCAGCGAAAGGGCTTCGTACGACGAAAGAATATTTTTATATCGGCTTAACCTCATCAGGCGCATTTCCATCTGATTGCGATGGGCTTGCCAAAGGCTGACGGCCGGTTTTATTATTATCGCATTTACTATACCGATGGCAGCAATGAGGATGCCCACTGCCACAAGGCGCTGGATCGGTTTTGAAAGCTCTATCATGGTGCGATGAGGGGTTTTACCCGGAATGATATCTCGAACCGTTGCCCTTTTCCGTTACCGGCTGTTGTCACGGAGGCGAGGAACTTCGCACCGGAAAAAAGCGGATCGGAATTTATCAGTCCGATGAGCGGGGACGGGTCCATCGCATAACCCGTCGCTTTAATTTCGTCTCCAACGATTTTGAGATCTGACAGCCATGCGCTGTCAGGAAAAACTCGCGTGAGCTCTGATAAAATCGGAATTTTTCCTGGGAGTTCGCGTTGCTTTTCAACTTCCTTCACAATATCAGCTAGCAGATCAACGTGTTTTTTGATCTTTTCGGCTTTAGCTACCGCGGGCTCAGCTAGCGCTATTTCTTTATCGATTAGGTTTGACTGTCGCTTAAACCGATAGCCGAATACAGCAACCAAGAGAATCCCAAGGATGACTATAACTATGTTAGATGCGCATTCCACCGCACGTGCATGGCCTTTGAGAGTCCGGTTCTTCGGAAGAAGGCGGGAGAACTTGAGTTCTTTGCCTTCGCGCGTCGTAAGGACTTCGTCCGGAAAAATCCGGTATTTAGAAGTCCACAGCAAGATGCTATCGACCGTTTCCCTTTTTGCCACAGCCACTTTCAGGTGAAGCCTCTTAAACTTGTCGTCCCGATCGCACACCTTCCAGTCCCAATACACTTGTTCTTTTGAAAACGGAGATATGCGAGGAAGCTGGTTCGAAATTATTTTATCTAAAGTCGATGCGGCTGCAGCAGGATACTCGAGATTAAAAACAAGTATGTCCGTTCCGCTCAGCTCTAGAAGCGCGTTTCGTCTTCCTGTGCCTATTTGCTCTTGAATAACTTTCCATAGCAAAGAAACATCTGAGGGAGTCGGGTTATTGACGATGGGAGGCAACGCACAGGTAACGGCTCCATTTGTTAACTTGGCGGTAATCTGTTCTCCTTTCGGCGATAATGTAATTAAGGCGCATGGCCGTTGAACGAAAGACGCGAATCTCTTTGGCAAAAGGCTTTCCAATTCCCTTAGCCACCATGAAATAGCTAGCGGGATATTTTTTATCAGCAAGCGAGCGCCGCCTGTAAAACTATCACTTAACATGGCTGCATCACTGGTAAACCCCTATTATCTAATTCGTCAATTTTTAGCATCCCGTTCGAAGGGCACCACCATTGCAACCGACGAAAAAATACAAATTTGCTCGTTCTTTTAGCTGTTTTTTCCATTTAGAACCGTTCGGTTGCCGATGCGGCGAAAGATCATCTCTGCGATCTCCTCTGCATCAAACTTATCGACGGAATATATTGTCGCGACTGTTTCCCACCGTCTCGTTCGCTCAACAAACACGTCGATTTCAGAACGGTCTCCAAATCGAGAATACGATAGACGCAACCCTGCGAGATAAAATTCATTGGAAAAACGCCCCAAACTTTTCTTTAGTGTTTGCATCAACGCCTCATTGTTACAAAGTAAATATTTCCCCCAAGCAAGTCCTTAGACAGCAGAAGCATTCCTCCAAATAGAGAGAAATTCTCTTCGCTCTTTGTCTGCAGTAGCGGCTACGCAAAATATCACTGCCAGAAAACTCGAAGTGCCGTCGGATAGCACGTTGGCGTATTTATCCCCGTAGATGAAACATGAAGGCGCCCCGCAAAAAGGCTGCGATGTCGTTCTCAATTGAAAAAGTGGCTTGCGGAAGGAAGGCCTTGAGGTTCCCGTTAAAAGACATTTCACAGCCGTCTTTTTTTGCAGCTCCTCAAGCCTTTCGATGTTGCTCCAGCGATTTAGAC
>JAQVZU010000130.1 GCA_028708035.1 Alphaproteobacteria bacterium | reverse complement strand
CCTTTGCCTTCCTTGTCGCCGGGATACCAGTTCTGGACGGTTGAATATTTGATCGAGGCATCTTCAAGCGCGATAAGCTCGACGACGGCGGCATGAAGCTGGCGCTCATCGCGTTTTGGGGCTGTGCAGCCTTCGAGATAGCTAAGAGCCGCTTTCTCTTCGGCGATGATAAGGGTGCGCTCAAACTGGCCCGTGTTTTCGGCATTGATGCGAAAGTACGAAGACAGCTCCATCGGGCAGTGGACGCCTTTGGGGACAAAGACGAACGAACCGTCGGTGAAAACGGCGGAGTTCAGCGCCGCGAAGAAGTTGTCCGAAACGGGGACTACCGAACCGAGATATTTCTTCACCAGTTCGGGATGGTTCAGGACGGCTTCGGAGATCGGGCAGAAGATGATGCCGTGGGATTCCAGTTCCTTCTTATATGTCGTAGCCACCGAGACGCTGTCGAAAACAGCATCCACCGCGACGCGGCGTTCGACGTTTGCCAGAATTTCCTGTTCGTGCAAGGGGATGCCCAGCTTCGCATAAGTTTCGAGAAGTTCGGGATCGACTTCGTCGAGCGACTTCGGTTTGTTCTTTTGTTTGGGGGCGGCGTAGTAGGACGCGGCTTGGTAGTTTATTTTGGGGTAACGCACTTTGGCCCAGTCGGGTTCTGGCATCTTGAGCCATTTGCGATAAGCCGAGAGCCGCCATTCAAGGAGCCATTCGGGTTCGCTCTTTTTGGCCGAGATAAAGCGGATGATGTCTTCGTTTAAGCCAACGGGCGCCGTTTCTTGCTCAATGTCGGTTACGAAACCGTACTTATATTTTTGCCCGGCCATGTCTTTGGCCAGAGCTTTTGAATTCGTCGGCATTTTACGGCTTCCTTTTTGCGGCGTCGAACGCGGGCGGCGCAAACATCTGGGCCAGCGAGACTTTTTCGAGCGCGTCGCGTACCGCAAGGTTGATCGTGTTCCAGCCATTGCACATCGGGCACAAGCGGTGAATTTGGCACTTGTTTCGACCGCTTCCTTCGGTGCAGTCCGTGATCGCAATGGGGCCGTCCATCGCTTCAATGATTTCAGCGATTGTGATTTCCGAGGGATTTCGCGCAAGCTTGTATCCGCCTGTCGCTCCCCGTTGTGCTAAAACCAATTGCGCTTTCGCGAGCGATTTCAAAACTTTGGCGGCAGTTGGCATCGGGAGGCCCGATTTTTCGGCAAGGTCTGAGGCCGCCCACAAAGGTTTTCCGCTCTCAAGTCCCATGTGGGACAAGAGCGTGACGGCGTAGTCGGTTAATTTGCCTAATCGAAGCATCGAAATCCTTAGCCCTCCTTTGAATAAGAGCACCGGATTTTTCTAGCAATTCGGACCGGTCAAGTCCAGATTAATTTTTTTGTCAAGTTTTCTTGAGGTTAGAAATGTCCTCAGTTGTCATGGCTTCAAGGCCTAGATCAAAGTCAAGATTAAGCTGAATCAAAAGGCAGGCGCGTCCATCAATTACAACAAACATTTTTTGGCCGTCTCGCGGAAGCATGACGTTGTTTTCAAGACAAAAAAGGATCAATGCTTGCAGAACGGTTGTGTCGCGATACAAAATCTTTTTTTCGCCTGAAGAGGTTTTTATTGCCACTTCGACAGAACTTCCTTCTTCCGTTTTAAGCTTTGGCGTGCAGGAGAGAAGGTCGCCTTTGGGAAGAAAATCCGGAGACTTTCGTGCATAGGCGCTGAAAGCATTATACAGTTCTTCTTTGGAAAAGGAAATTTGGCGATGGTCTTTCATCGGATCCTCAATTCAGACGCTGTGGGGACACAACTTTAAATTATGGGCTAAAACATACTGTTTCGTTAACGTCGCTTCGTGTTAGAAAGTCGGTATCCATTGGCCGATCTTCCAGGTTCTTTCATGACTTCTTCTTCTTTTCGTTCCGAGACCGATTCTTTCGGCTCCATTGACGTTCCCTCGGAACATTATTGGGGCGCGCAGACTGCGCGAAGCTTATGTAATTTCAAAATCGGCGTCGAAAAGATGCCGTTGCCGCTAGTGCATGCTTTTGGCGTGCTTAAGAAGGCGGCGGCGTTGGTGAACGTTGCGTTAGGCGCGCTCGATCCGAAAATCGGGGATGCGATCGCTCAGGCTGCTGATGCGGTCGCAGGCGGAAAGTTGGATGAGGAATTCCCTTTGGCGGTCTGGCAAACGGGATCGGGAACCCAGACCAATATGAACGTGAATGAGGTGATCTCAAATCGCGCTATTGAGTTGATGGGTGGGGCCAAGGGCAGCAAGAAGCCTGTGCATCCCAACGATCATGTGAACAGGAGCCAAAGTTCGAACGACTCTTTCCCCACGGCGATGCACATCGCAGCGGTCACAGAGATTTCGGATTTTCTTCTTCCGGCGCTCGAGCATCTTCAGAAGGCTTTGGCGGCGAAGGCCGAGGAATTCAAGGACATCGTTAAGATCGGGCGCACGCACTTGCAGGACGCCGTTCCGTTGACTCTGGGACAGGAGTTCTCAGGCTATGCCGAGCAGGTGCGGTTAGGCATCGAGCGCGTTCGAGGATGTTTGCCTCGGCTTTATCCCTTGGCGCTCGGGGGCACGGCGGTAGGCACAGGGCTCAATGCGCCGAAGGGGTTTGCGGAGGCCTTTGCTCAAAAGGTGGCCGAGATTACGAGGAAGCCTTTCGTGACAGCGCCAAATAAGTTTGAGGCTTTGGCTTCTCATGATGCGATGGTTGAGGCCTCCGGGGCGCTAAACGTGCTTGCCGCAAGCTTCATG
>JAQVZU010000065.1 GCA_028708035.1 Alphaproteobacteria bacterium | reverse complement strand
GATAGTCGTAATACTCGCCGGGCACGCCATTTCTCGGAAAACAACGGAAAAAGTGCCTTAGCAACAGGGTTCTGTGCGCAAATTCTTCTTTTTCGATCGAGATCACCGTATTGAACATAGGCGATCCTTCCTCGGAATGAAGATGTGCAAAGCCTTCTCCCAGGCCACCGGGGCCAGCGAAAAGATCAACGACAGGATATGCACCATCACTTCTTGGCATAGCCCGCACTTTTTCTTTGCTGATTGATCCACAAATCGATTTCGGCTTTGCGAAAACGCCAACTGCCGCCAATCTTGAAACCAGGCAGGGTCCCGTCCGCCGCTAAGCGATAAGCTGTTTTTTGGGCCAGTTTCAGGTATTCTGAAACTTCCTTGATTGTGAGAATATCTGTCTCCAAGAGTGTCCTTCTTTTCATCATGAATGTTTTGTGAGAAAATAGGGCAAAATTGGGGAAGCATCAACAGATAACTGTTTGGGCCGATAATCGGAAGCACCACATCGAGCCGCGATGGAGAAAAGCTAATGGATATAATGTCAAAAGCGCGGCGCAGCTTGGTGATGTCAAAGATTCGGGGGAAAAACACAAAACCGGAGATGGCGGCCAGATCGATCTTACATTCAAATGGCTTCAGATACGCTTTGCACAAGAAGGAACTGCCCGGCTCCCCGGATATTGTTTTTTCGAAATACAAAACCGTGGCATTCATCAATGGTTGCTTTTGGCACGGGCATTCTTGCAGTTTGGGACGAATGCCGACCTCAAATTCGGATTTTTGGTATGCAAAAATAACACAAACCAAGTTGCGGGATGCCGCTGCAATAGCAGCGCTAAAAACGGACGGATGGCGAGTCTATGTCGTTTGGGAATGTTCGTTCCTGAAAGACCTCCAAAAACTTCTTCGGTTCTTGAATAGGCAACGCAAATATTTTTCATCATGATCTCGCTTAGTTAATTCGCTTCGTGCGCCGAAAGGAGGGATGAGAGAGCAATGCACGGCTGCGTAACATTATGGAATCTCCATCAGTTTTGTAACCGAGGCCACCATATCGCGCTGATGTGTCAGATTCGGTCACATTACTAACGCGGAGGCTGTAAATAGAGGCCGATCCCTGCTATGAGTGGCTCCAGATTTAGAGCCTTCGAGGAAATATGCGTTTTGCGAAAGCCGAAGAACTTCTGAAGTTAGCCTTTTCCATGCAAGCCACCACCGAGGGCGTGGCGCTTTCAGACATAGAGCAGATGTTTGATGTCACCCGGCGCACGGCGATGCGTATGCGTGATGCAGTCGCACGGGTCTTTCCGCAAATGGAAGAGACGGTCGGCGAAAACCATATCAAGCGCTGGCACATCCCTGCTTCAGTCACGAATAGGCACATCAACCTTCTGCCCGACGAGCTTGCGAGTCTCGATGTCGCCGTGAAAAAATTCGCGAATGACGGAATGCCGTTGCACGCGACGCATCTTCAAGACTTGGCAACAAAGGTCAAAAGCCTTCAGCGTACAGACCATTCAAGTAGGTTGGAAACCGACCTTGAAGCAATGATCGAAGCCGAGGGACTGGCCGCCCGTCCAGGGCCACGCCCAAAGATCATGCTTGAGCACATGCACACGCTACGTGAGGCTATCAAAGCCTGCCATATCGTGGAATTGCAGTACCGGCCTAAAGGCAAAAGAGTCGCCGAGCCGAAGCGCGTCTGTCCGTATGGCTTTCTTTATGGGCACAGGCATTATCTTGTCGGCGGCGGCGCAGAAAAAGGTCGGGAGGACTCGCACTATCTGTTCAGCCTTTCGCAAATAGAGTCTGTAGCCGTTACGCCCGATAGCTTTTGCCGCTGCAAGGACTTTAATCTTCAAGCGTTCGCCGAACAGTCATTCGGCGTCTGGATGGAAAAGCCGCAAGAAGTCGTCTGGAAGTTCACGCCCAAAGCCGCACTCGCCGCGCGCGACTTCGTCTTTCACCCGACGCAAAAGCTCGAACAGAAAAAAGACGGCTCTTTAATCGTGAAGTTCAAAGCCGGAGGTCTTCTCGAAATGGCATGGCATGTCCTCACTTGGGGCGATCAAATTGAGGTCATCAAACCAAAGGGCTTAAAAGCGATGCTCAAAGGCAAGCGTCCCAAATGGGGGGGACTTCCATGAGGAGAATTCTACTTCTTTCAGCGATTCTTGTTTTGAGCGCATGTGCGGGCATTCAGGGCGATCAAAAAGAAGAAACCGCGCCCCCGGCTGTGGCTCAGAAAGCAGATGTTCCCGCCGTTCATCCGGCGAAGCCAAAACCATCCGCGACAAAGCCGAATTTCGCCTGCACCAATAACGTCAAGTTCAATCTCAATTTCTCGAAAAACAGACGCTTCGCCTATATCATTTTCCCAAGCTCGGGTGTCAAAGAAACGCTCAAGGACACCCGCATCGCAAGCGGTATGGAGTATGGCAACGGCAAGCTGTTTTTTAGAGAGTACCAAAGGCATGCTGAACTTGTTCATTCAGTCCACGGAAAAGCCAAGACGGAGAGGTGTCATGAGATATTCAGGCAATCCCCTTCATATAAAAACTAAAATACTTTTAGATCGGAACCAAAGGAGACACCGATGCCGTCGAAATATGATTCTTTCTATAGTTATCTCCTGAACCACAACCGTACTGCAAATTCATTATGCCTGACGTTTCGTGAGATCGAAGACATTCTGTCTTGTCCTCTTCCTAAATCTGCTCGTCAGCACAGAGCATGGTGGTCCAACCAGATCGATTGTTCCAACCGGCCACAGGCAAAGGCTTGGCTAAACGCTGGATATGAAGTTGAAACAGTACATTTTCAAAACGATGGACGGGTCACCTTTGTAAAGACACACCCTGCCCGACTTAGTCACACAAGAACTATAAAGAAAAGCTGATTCCTTGAACTTAAGGTGCTCCGGTGTTAAGCCTTGTTGCAACCGGCGCGCGACTGAACGGGCTCATTGTCGAAAGGAAATTAAATGGCCGACCAACTGCTAAAAGACAAAAGAGGCTTCACGATCGGCAAGATTGTGATCGACAAAACTGGCAAGCAAACCCTGAAAGATGCGAAGGGTTTTACGTTGGGGTATTATGATCCCAAAACAGACAAAACAAGAGACGCTAAAGGATTCATCGTTGGAAGCGGAAATCTATTAGCAGGTCTCTTGACCAAGTAATCTGCACTGCGATTGTAGCTATCCTCCTTATTTCTACAAGATATCGCTATTCGCAAAGAAGGAGATCCATGAGGTTGGATCAAATTGCATGCCCGGAGTGGACCGAGTACCGCGACAAAAGTGGACTTGATCCCCTCGGTATGCAGAATAGCAGTATCAATCTGTACCAGCATTTACTTCCCGGCATAAGCAACGTCACTCTGCGAATTCGCTATTATGGGCTTTATGCGTGGCTAGCCGCTGTCCACGCGAAGGATGGCTCTCGAAGTCCAGATATCAAGAACTGGCAACGTCTCGTTCGCCGCGCGGAGGCCCTTTATGCGCTTGTGGCTGTGCACAACAACGATGGAGCGGGCGTGTCCGGCAGTCGGTGGGCTAGACGCCATCTGGATGCAAGCGGCAACCAAATTTCTTTCTCGGAGCATGCTGATCCAGGATCTGCGGTTCCCTACCTTAGACAGGCGTGGGGGGCGTACGGTGCGGCGTACGGCAGCCAGCTTTTTGAGATTGGTGTGCTTACAAACGCAGCCGAACATGATGTTCCTGTACCCAGCCAAGAAGTTGGAGATGCACTCGCAGAGGCATTTGAAAATTCATCCGGCACGAAGATCTCTGATCGTTATTATGAAGTTCTTCGGCGAGGCTTAGTAACACGCAGGGAATTGGACGAACTAGAGCCTGTTCTGCCCAGCAAAATCGGCAGGAACAGCACAGAACGGCAGGTCTATGAGACGCTGCTTTTCTCGCGGGGCGACCTACAGCGCCGTGAAGACCATTCTCGACGCGACACACTTATGCTTATGCTTCACGCCGCAAACCACCTTGGTGAAGCGCCAGAGATCGATGCCATACGCTGGCTGCTTTATGCCGCATCAAGTGCGGATGGACGTCCACTATTGCTTTCGGATGAACGTCTAAATCAGCAACGGGTTAGATGGTGGGTTTACCAAGCAAATGATTTGTTGCACCTCAGCTATGAAACACTGCTGAAGTTTGTTCTGGACACACTCGCGGACTACCGGATGGGAGTACCATTGAGCGTACTTATCGGAACGTGCGTGGCGGCTATTTTAGAGGCAGCACCAGCTAAGCCAAAGAGTTGGAAGGACTTCATTCGGAATACGAAACCTGAAAGAAATGCCGCTACTGAAAAGGAGACTGGTGAAACCTACTTGTCATCCATCTGTCAATCAAGCAATGATATTGGCTCGCGATGCACCGCAGAGTGCGCTTGGGCCGCCTTAAGGCTCCTCGCAATCATACAGACGCGCGCCGCATCGGACCTCGCAGCAATTAAACGAGAACTGGGTTCGCTTAATCAGCAGTTTTTTCGTTCGCTGATTACTGAAATTGAATATCTTTCAAAACTCGCAGAAGTGGATTTTACCACAGCGATAGTAAAAACAATCGAAAGCCGGATCATCAACCGGCATCTGTGGGTTGCACACCGCAAGTTCCGGGACCAAGGAGATTATACATTTCTGATTGAGGCCGACGATGGACATGTGCGGTTACGAACAACAAGCGTGCCGGTATTCACCAATCCCCGTCTTGGCCCCGCGCTGTGGTTTCTCCAAGACATTCACTTGATTGACGAAAAAGGACTTACTGCCCTTGGCAAGAAGCTGGTCGCTGCAAAATGAAGCTTTATGAGATATTCGGGAAGAGTGGCTTTCATACGACCATTGCAACAAGCTTCGGGATAGATTTTGGTGCGTATGAAAATATGATGCTCTCCCGCTTGCGCGGCGCTGGGTGCAACAACAACCTTATAGTTGTAGACGCCGGAATGTTAAGCCTTGCACTTGAGGGCATCCCTGAGCCACCTCATCAAGCGGGCCTTAAGTACACAGTAACCCCGGCTAGCGCAAAAGGCGTCTTTCATCCAAAGCTTATACTACAGCTCGGTCAGTCTTCGGCACGGCTGATTGTCAGCTCGGCAAACATCACCGCAGCGGGGCTTGCCGGAAATCTCGAAGTTGCGGGGATGATCGAAGTGGAAGATAAAAAGGCAGGGGAAGCCCGCCTTGTTGCTGCAAGCTTGAGCTTTATCTCGACATTTTTCGACCAGAGCCTAAAAGGCACATACCACCAGCTCAGTTGGATGCATGCGAGAACTTCATGGCTGCATAGCGTGGAGCCAGCCGAGGGTATTGTAAAACTTTCGGATGGGAGCGACGGCGCTTTCTTCTGTTCAAACAGGCAAACAAGCATCGCCACGCGCTTCCTTAATTGCCTTGATGGAAAGAAGATTCATCGACTTATCGTAATTAGTCCCTACTGGGATGATGATCTTTCTTCCCTTAACCTGATGCTGGCAAAAATGTCACCATCTGAAGCCTACTTGTTGCTGGACCAGGGCCGTCAGGTCTTCTCACCAGAAAAAATTGCACATGACTTCAAGAAGCGCGTGAAATTAATCGACTTCAAGGCAAAGAATGAATCTAGATTTATTCATGCAAAAGTCATTATCGCGCAGACCAATAAGCAAGACCATGTGCTTTATGGCAGCGCAAATTGTACGCGGGCGGCACTTGGCAACGAACGGTTCGGCGGAAGTAACGCGGAAGCGTGTCTTTATCGCGCACTACCGTCCGGAGCAGCAATTAATGCGCTCGGCCTTGAGGACGAACTGAAAGCCGAACCAATATCACACCGCGGGTTCCAGTCGGCAGTGTCGCCCCCGGATATCCCGCTGAACGAGATTGCAGCCCGTTTCCCTGGCCATTTTACATGCATATACGAAAAGCTGATCTGGTCACCACCTCACGGAACCGATCCAGCCAAGAATGACATTGAACTATTGGACAAAGACAAAGCGCCGATGACTTTAGCACTCAAGCGTATAGGGATGATTGACGATGCCGTCCACTTTCAGTTGAGTGGGCCTGGAAGGCCAGCGTTTGCACGGGTGCGAAGGTGTGATGGGAGCTTGTCCGCACCAGCCATCGTCGTAATCTTGGAAGAGCTACGGGACGCCGTTAAGGATGCGCGCAATCGGCGTATTGAAGCAGCCCTCGCCCAGCTAGAGGAAGAGACAGATCTTGGCCTTTCACTTCTAGAGATATTGGACGAGCTAGAGGCTGCGGAAATGGCCATTTCAGGAGAAGATCAGCCGATGGTGCGACGCCAAGGTGCATCTGGGCGCAAAGGTAGCGAACATACAGAAACTAATCGGAAGCTTAGCTATGAACAGTTTATTTCCGGACGCCGATTGCGATCAGAGATCGAAGAGCGGAATCAAAACGGTCTTGCAGGAAGCCATCTGTCCTCCATCCGAAGCTTTCTAAACCGACTCCTCGATATAGGTGAAACGAAGCTCGCCGCAGAAGAGGCCGCTGCAGAAATAAACGCCTTTAACTTAGGGGACGAGACCTCTTGCGCGGAAGACGCCATTGAAAGTGGAGAGGACTTCAACAATCCCTCTTCGGAACAGAAACCTTCTGCAAAAGCTCCAGAAGAATTATCCAAGATGTGCGTGGCGGAACAACGACAGGCGACCCGCGAGCAAATAATCTCAGCAGTCGAGAATCTTGTACTAGCGATACCGGAAAAAGCGAGGAGCAAAGGACTACGCTGTAGCGACCTGCTGCGACTTCGTGCGATAATTATGATCCTTTCAAGAGCAGCATGGAATGGAGCGACGCCGCCAAAAAATTCTTTGCAGGTTCTGCCGATGGCTGGGGATGTTGATGCAGGATGGCCGCGTCTTCTTGGTAAGGTTCTATTTGCGTACTTTGGCGGAAATAGGATAGCGATCCATACGCTTGTGCTGGACGACTTTTATGATCAGATACCGGATGACATACTAGAGTGTTGGGCCAGCTGCATCTGGGCTATCCAAGCAATTATCGTCACAACCACACGCCTGAAAGAATACGAATCTCTTTCACGCTCTTTCGAAGGATTGAGGGATTCAATCTACCGCCTAATCGGTTTGCAACAGGAAGATATGCAAGATAAGCGCATCATACGTGTGCTAAACGCTTTGAGTTCTCGGTTTGGCAATGACCTTGATCTGGACTACGGCTTAATTGAAGCTGCTCACCAACATACGGCGCTAACCGTCTTGAAACACAAAGTAACTGCAAATAAGCCTTGAGGTGACGCAAATGACACCACCAGCTGCTTTTATTGCCCCTCAACCCCGGATAGCAATTCCATGTTAAAAACTCTCATACAAAGATCAGATCGCTTAGCGGAAATTGCCCAGAGATTAGGGTTTGCTTTATGGCAGCTCCAGGAATTGGAGGGCGCTACTGCCCAATATTTCGTTCTTAGAGCTAGGGCTTCCCGAGGAATGGGGATTAGGGAAGGAGCGACGCTTATCAATAAGGCGCAAAGCAAAACATTTGGGGCCACCGTATGTGAACTGAAAAAGACAGGCCTTCTCAGCGCCAACCTTGAAAAACGTTTCGAGGATCTTCTTAAGGAACGGAATTGGCTAGTACATGCGTCGCGCGCCACCAGTCGTAACGCAGTAAATAACGACGCATCCATGCATCGGCTGCTTGTAAGGGTCGACTCCATAGCCGACGAGGCGACCACCTTGCTTAAGGAGCTTGAAATTCTTGCTGTCCAGTATGTGACAGAGCATGGGGTATCTATGCAAGACATCGCCGCAGAAACAGATCGCCTTTTGGATCATTGGCACGCCGAAATCTGACGAATCCCGCGCCGATTCTATGATGACCTGCTTTTTCCATCTCGTCAGCCATCTATTCATTCCATTATTGTCCCGTACAGTCTAGCCACTCCCATGCTAGAACTCGCTTATAAATACTCCAAAACTGGCCAGCATTACACATCCCCCAAAACGGCACGCATGCCCTCGTCAAGCCCATCTTCTTCATCCCGCACGATTTTGAATTTGTGAAAATCTCCTGATTTCACCGGATCAATGCGGTCCGCCTGAACGAGTGCCCAGCTCGACCAGGCCTCTAATTTCTGCATTGAGATCGGCTTGTCAGAAATGGTGTTGGCCTTTTGCGCAGCCTCAACGTAAGTGCGAATTTCGGATGCCTGTCGCAACGCAGCGGCCTGCCCGAGAAGATGTTTGATGTTTTGTTCTTCGAGTTTCCGGATGTGTTCGAGATGCTGGCGTTCTGCTTCTTCAAGACGGTTTTGTACTTCTTTCTCAGCTTTCTTCTTGCGATCGATAAGCCAGTTGTGATGATTTACGGCACGTTCACGGTACAAAACTTCGCCAGCAATAATTATTTGCTCTACTATTTCTCGGATATGATCTTCAATTTTTTCGGTATCGGTATCCTTCCAAATCTTCGCTGAAGTAACCTGACACTTCAGGATCATCGGGTCATCAACTCCCCGCGGGGCAAAAGAATATCCGCACTGTTCGCGTATAAGCTGTTTGTCGGCCCTGACGCTGTCGAGAGTAAAGCTAATATCTTGGTCGCCAACGGTTACTGACAACGTACGTCCGACTTTGTCATCAACAAATGGCTTCATGCCGCACAGCTCCAGAGACACGAATAAGGAATTCAAAATTTTAAGCCTGCGTCGTTCAAACGCAGTTGTAAAAATGGCCTCGTCAAAACTAAAACTCCGGCCAATATTCTTCTGCTGTCGCGCCTTATCTTCATTTAGAAGTCGGGCTATGAGACGATGCGGTTTCGCAAGAGATTTTGGAATCCGGATGCGGCGGACCAGCTTTTTGACACGTGCCGCAACGCTTTCCATGTGCTCCGTAAAGACTGGCGGGGACGGAATTACCACCACCAAGGCTTCTTCGAGAGACATGGGTGCGTATGACCACCACGACTGCCACAGCTTTCCACCGATTGTGACCTCGTCTGACATGCCAAAGCCACGAGAAGGAAGCGCCGGTTTGGAAGCTTTTCTTCCAGCGCGGAGCCCATTCCAATAACCGCGGTCAGGAACGGGAATATTCGCACGCAAGCAGGCTTTGGCAAGCCCGCGATCAGAAATTTCATATTTGGGCGTGAGGGTCCGCATCGGCTCGGACCAGACCAAATCGTAAAGCTGTTTGCGCGTAAATGTATGTTCCATAATTGATCCCAAGTATTGAAATTTTCCTGCGCTTATGTTTCAGCCAATAGCGTTGCTGAGGTTAAGATGGCGCTGACTTGGCCAATCGGAACTAGTCCAGCTATCAGCCTTCGAAACCATCAGAAAGCCGCTTAACAACCTATTCCGAAATGGCCGCTTCTGCTTCTCGGAGCGAAATCATAAGCAGCATCGGGGTAATCGGGAACCATGAACTTCCGCGTCTTCATTCCAATATGTTAGCCGTTGCTCCTTGTTATTACGCGCTCTTCTCCGGTGTTGCGCCAACGACCCGCATGGTTTCATCTTTATCAGCGATCCGGCCACCTATTTTTTCGATGATGGATTGAACTGGATCGTCGTGGAGATGCGCATAAATTTCTGTCGTTCTCGATTGCTTGTGGCCGAGGGCTTTGCCTGTCAGATATAGGCTGGCTCCGCTTGCGATGGCGAGGCTTGCGTAAGTGTGGCGTAGATCGTGGATTCGAAGATCAGTCATTCCGCACCATTCGCGCAATCCTTCAAACGCCTTCTGTAATCCTTGCGCGTGATGCGTTCCCCTGCTCGCAGGAAAAACCCAGTCCAAATCGTCACCGGCCCGGTTTGTTCTCTTGGCAGTCCGCATTTTGGATAACAAGGCAAGCGCAGGAGCAGATAGACGAATTATTTTTGCTCCTGTTTTGCTGTCTGGCAAACGTAGGCACTTTTTTTCAAAATCCACGAATTTCCATTGAAGAGAAAGGATTTCCGCTTTTCTGGCTCCCGTTAAAAGCAGCAAACGAATGACGTTGGCAAGCTGCTTGCTGATCGTGAAGGTGTCCTCCATAATTTTCAGGCCATCGAAAAGGATGGAAATTTCTTTTTCGCTGAGAAATTTTTCCTTTTTATTGCCCTTGAAAAGCTTAACCCCCTTCGCCGGATTGGATGCAATAAGGTTGCGACCGACAGCAAACTGAAGCATCGCGCCGAGAACCGCGAGGGATCGAGCAGCCGTGCCTTTGCCGCCTTTGACTATGGCCCGACCACGGGGGCCTGTTTTTTCATCACAGGCCGTCTTTCCCTCCGCAACGTCGCGCTGAAACCGAGCGACATCCGCCTGTGTTATTGTGCGAATATAGCGACGCCCGATCTGAGGGATAATGTGCCGGTTGATATTTGATTCATCCGCCTTCCAACTAGAAGGTTTCTTGTTGGGTTTGTCCTCCGGACCTTCCGCGATGTAAATGGCAGCCAGGTCTTTGACGGTGAGGGCCGCGCGCGTTTCCGCTTTTTCGTCGAGAGGATCATATCCATCTTTGATTTTAACAAGAAGGTCTCCCGCTTTGTCCCGTGCATCTTCGCATGTCCAAGGACTGCCGTGTTTTCCTATCGTGTAGCGGCGAAGTCGTCCTTGAGCTGTTCGATATTGCAGGATGTAAGACTTGACCCCGTTGGGGGTTATACGAAGGCCAAAACCCCTGATTTTATCATCCCAAACATAGTACTGCTGCTTTGTAAGCGGCTTGGAAGATTCGACGACACGCTTGGTTAGGCTAGTCATATGTTTTACCTACACTTTAAGGCAAACCCCATGTCATCACCATGTCATCAATAGGACGAAACTCGGGGGGATTTCAGGCTTCACCCTTACAATATAAGTAGACACTAATCAATTGTTATTTATACACTAATCAACATCGAGGGAACAAAAGTAATCACCAGAAATACCACATCCTTAACAATGGCATTGTTGAGGTCAGGGGTTCGATCCCCCTTGGCCCATTAAATTCTCAAATTCGATTTTTTCTAGCTTCTGTTGTGAGCGGAATTTGGCGTGGCGGTGCGTTGACATGTTTAACGTTGCAAAAAAGAATTTCAGGATAATTCTTAAAATTTTCATGCTTGAGATGTGAGCAGCGCCCCGAAAAATAGACCAGTGATATAAGGTCCCAAACTGAGTACGGAAAGGGAACGGAAATGGCTGGAATAAGGAAGAAGCACAGCAAGGAAACGAAACTGAAAGTAGTGCTGGAGGCGCGCCGAGAAAGCAGGATTGAGGAAGGCCACCTTATGGCGGATCATGTCCATATGTTGATCTTGATCCCGCCCAAGTATTCAGTGGCCGAGGTCATCGGGTTTATTAAGGGCAAGAGTTCGATATGGATAGCGCAAAATGTCGAGAGAAAGGCTCGGAACTTTACAGGTCACCATTTCTGGGCGAGGGGATACTTTGTTTCGACAGTGGGGCGAGACGAGGAAACGATCCGGGCCTATATCAAGCAGCAAGAGATGCAGGATAAGGAAATGGATCAGCAATTAACTTTGCTCCAGAAGTAGCGCCTTTTGTAGTAAAGTCCTTTAAAACCGCTTTTAGCGGTTCCCCACCAATCCCCCGGCTCTGCCGGGGGTCATTGGATT
>JAQVZU010000064.1 GCA_028708035.1 Alphaproteobacteria bacterium | reverse complement strand
CTTCAACCTAGGGCTGCTTGTCTTTGAAAAAGCGATTCCAGAATGATTTATTTTTTGCACTGTCGCAACGCTCCGGCTCTTTTGTCTGATCGCGCTTAAGAATTTTCGCTTCGGCAGCAGCCAAGCCACCACCGGCTTTTGGGCGCTCAGACACTTCAGCACGGTAAGATTTCTTTGATGAAAAGCGTCCCGAAGTGACGCCTTTTATAAGCTTCTTTTCCTCATTGGAAAGCGCGCCTTCGATGACAATCTGGGATTCCCAATAACGGATCCAGTCATCAACTTCCGAACTAACGATCTGCTTGACGACAATATCAGACTCTCGTTGAAGCACCTCTTTATTGAGGAAAGTCGTAATCCTATCTTCTACTTCGGCTTGATTGAATTGGCGCGGCTCGTAACCCTTTTTAGAAACAAATGTTGTGACCCGATTCCCTGGCTCCCATTGAAACTCAACTTCCTTCGTGGAAACTTCAAGACCGGCAGCATAAGAAATGGCAGCGGCAATGAGCCTTTTTGCCCCCCCCTCGAATGTAAGCGTCGCAGCCTTGGGCTTCAAAAGGTTTTCCGAGGATTTTGGAAGGTAATTATCAACCGGCGGTCCCGACAGAATATTATATAGGTCAAACCTCTCGTTTTTTTTAAAATTCCCGCTTATTACTAGGTCGCTGAATAAATAATCCTCGCCACCTATTTTTTCGATTCCTTCAATGGTCACGCGAACATCTGTTTCGCGCTTAGTACGACCATTGATAAATTCGACGATAAGATTCTGCGCTTCTTCCGCTGAATATTTGGCCTTGCCGATTTGAACCCATGGGTCTCCCGCATCCGACACTCCAAAATGAACGTCCCCTACAGAAATACCTTTGCCACCTTTATCAGCCGCTGCCTTTGCGAACAATATTGATGCCGAATCCTCGGCAAACGGATACAGGTGGACCAAAATATCGACTTGTTCGGCTTCCAAGTCGATGACCTCCTGATGGTCACGGGATGTTCCACATGGGGCCGACGCTTCTTTAGTCATTTCTGAAATATGCCTTAAAATAATAATGCTGCGGGCTGCTGCCGTGCACTGCCGAAACCCTACTATCTCATCGCCAGTCCTTCCACACCAACATTACTTTCAGGCGAGCAGTAACCTGGACATTACAAAGGTAAAAAGCCTTAATTGGGTGATGACGCCTCACCCCAACCCAGCCTTTCTAAAACTCGCCTTATGGCTGCTTGATGCAGAACCCCTTTCCGTTTTCCAGTCCCTCTATCGCGACCCCATTGGCAAGCATGTCGCCGACCATCGATACTATGCGGAATTCATCGTCATTACCGCCGTCTGAAACGACCGCTGCGCAAAGCGACAGAAATAGATCCGCTCGCTCATTCGCATCCTTTGGTACAATTATCATATGCCATCCTTATAAAAGTGCAGGTATCAAGTAATAATTGTCGTGCAACATATTACTTCTCACGATGGAAAAACAATGATAAGCGGCGCTTACTTACCCCCGTGATGTAAGAACCATTTCATTGTTTCCAAATGCTTTTGACCCTACGTAAAAAACAATTAAAAAAGGCCAGTGTCTCCGCTGGCCTTTTTTGACATCTTGTAAAAGAAACAGCTTATGCAACGTCCTGAATTTGCTCCTGAGCATCCTGGAGACTCTGAGCAACATCCTTGATCGACGGTTGCTGCGGTTGTGCCACGGCAGGTTGTCCCTGTTGCTGATTATCGGTCCGCGCGCGCGCGATGTGCGGCATCAGATCCTGCAACTCGATGAAGTTGTCGGCTTGACGGCGCAACTCATCCGCAACCATTGGTGGCGACGACCGCATCGTGCTGACAATGCTGACGCGAACGCCCTTGCGCTGCACAGCCTCAACCAAACGGCGGAAATCGCCGTCGCCGGAAAAGATAATGATATGCTCGACATGCTCGGCCATTTCCATGACGTCCAGAGCGAGCTCGATATCCATATTCCCCTTTATTTTCCGGCGTCCGAAAGCGTCGGTAAATTCCTTTGTCGGCTTTGTGACCATCGAATATCCGTTATAGTCGAGCCAATCTACCAGCGGGCGAATTGGCGAATATTCTTCGTTTTCGATGAGAGCTGTGTAATAGAAAGCGCGAACCAAGCGCCCCCTTCCCGCAAAGACTTCAAGCAACCGCTTGTAATCTATGTCAAAGCCCAGTCCCCGAGCAGCCGCATAAAGATTAGCGCCGTCAATGAACATGGCCGAGCGTTCTTCTTTGTAAAAAATCATCTTTCCCTCATCTATAATCTTTTGAAAAGAACCGACCTTCAACCCCTAAAGGCAAACTGCGACGCATTTGATCGCTGCCATAAATTAGAGTGTTGTTAGCACAGAACCTCTCCCGATCCAACCACTGAACTCCCCGGGAGAATCAAGAATTTTAATATACATTAATCGGGTAGAGTTAACAACTGAAACTAATCCACAGGTAAACTTTTCCACAAATAACATTAACTACTTACCTCTTTACAATAGGTCGAAAGAAATTGTACGGTGCCCGCTTGGCGTTGAACCGCGCCCGACATATTGTTAACATAAACTATCGTTAACTTCTCCTCCTGTTAGAGAGGCAAATAGAGGATTCTCATGGCCCGCGTTACCGTAGAAGATTGCATTGTCCAAATTCCGAACCGTTTTGAACTCGTCCTGCTTTCAGCGCATCGTGCGCGTGCGCTAGGTTCCGGAGCCGAACTGAAAATCGAACGCGACCGCGATAAAAATCCGGTTGTGGCATTGCGCGAAATCGCCGAACAGAAGCTTGATTTGGGTAGTCTCGAAGAATCTCTTATCAAGAGCCTCCAGAAGCGCATAGAGCCGGAGCAACCCGAAGAAGACACTACGGATTTGATGGCAAGCGAGCAGCAGCAATGGATCACAGCGCCCGAAGCGGTCGAAGAAGATTCCGACCTGGAAGGCGACGATCTTGAAGGCGAAGACGACGAAGAAGCTCTTGGCGAACCGACCGAAAGTTCGGATGAAATTCAAGGCTCCTTCGAAGACGCCGACATCAAGGATCTATAACACAGACAGAAAAAAGCGGCTCTATGTCCGCTTATTCTCCCCTGCCCCGCAACATTTCTTGAACTTTTTACCCGAACCGCAAGGGCATGGGTCATTGCGGCCTGTTTTGTCGCTGTGAACGGGAAGTGCGCCTCGTGCGCCTTCGACATAGTACCATTTTTCCTCTCGCCGTTCGAACCGGCTAGTTTCCCGGTGCTGATAGAATTGCCCTTTCTCGCAAAAGTCAGCTACGAACTCGACAATCCCTTGTTTGTCGGTTTCTTTGCCGTCACGAACGGCAAGGATTCGCAGGCCCTTCCATTCGCTAGAGCGCGCCCAATTAGCCGTGGCTTCACGATCGAAGGATTTGCGCTTTTCCATAGCAAGCGTAGTTTCGAGATAATCGATATTCTCAGTCGCAAAAGCTGAATATCGCGACCTCATGAGAGCCTCGGCTGTAGGGGCATCGCTTGTTCCCGAAAGGTACGGGCCGCAGCATTCGGCAAAAGCTTTGCCCGAAGCGCAAGGACATAAATCCATGGAATTCATTGATTGCCTTTCTGGTAATAGACAAGCTATTTGCCCATGCTCGTGGAACTAACCGCCTTCCAATCTCTTAGTTTTGCAACTCCTTGCCATTTTACAGAATCTTGTTCAACAAAAAACCTTATGCTTTGTGCACCACTCGTCACTTGCCGCACGATAAAACTAGAGTATGGGTTTACAGCGCCTTCCTAAACCTCTTTTCCTAGGGGAGATTTCGATGACCGAAAAGATTTTCCAGCCCGCCGGAGGATGGTCGAGAATCGCCGCTGTCTTTCTTGACTGCTTTTTTTTGCTGTTGGTGTGCGTCCTTGTATTTGCGGTCGTGCGCAACGTACAGGCTTACAATCTTGCCTGCCAAATTCTGATAGCTGCTTATTTCATTTACTTCGAGGGCTCGCTACGGCAAGCGACACCGGGAAAACGCGCAATGAAGATTTTCGTTGCGACCAAGGATGGCAAAAGGTTGTCTTGGCAAAAATCGGCGCTCAGGTATCTGGCATGGATAGTTTTCTCGCTACCTTATATATTTCTCACTATAGGCCCACGATATGCCTCAATGAACGAGCAACTGCTTAATGTTTCCGATCCCGAAACCGTTAAGCGGATCATGGCCGAGCCTCAGAACCAGGGCCTTACGACGCAACTGTCCATCAGCTTGATCTTTTACATCCTCATAGGACTGGCTTTTTATTTTCTGCCGATGTTCTTCAGTAAGGAAAAGGCGGGATTGCATGACCGCTTAACCGGAACGCAGGTTTTCAAGAGGCCTTAAGCAACCTTCTCCGAAGGAAAGCGAATGTGCGTTATTTCGCCCTCGGATGCGCCGCGCGGTAGACGTTGGAGAGCTGTTGCGGATCGACTTTAGTGTAAAGCTGGGTTGTTGAAAGAGAGCTGTGGCCTAATAGCTCCTGAAGACTTCTTAAGTCCGCACCAGAGGCCAAAAGATGCGTCGCGAAACTATGCCGCAAAGCATGCGGCGTAACGCTTTCGGGCAAGCCCAATTGCCGCCTCAGCGATCTTAGGTTCCGCTGCGCTACCGCCGGATTAAGCGTCTCACCTCGCGCCCCGACAAAAACCGGCTTTGTCCCCTGCAAAGCATAAGGACAAGCCGCCACATATTTCTCGACAACTTTCCGAACCACGGGCAGCAATGGCACGCTGCGCTGCTTGTTTCCTTTGCCGGTCACTATAACCTGTTCGCGAGAAAAATCCTCTGCGGTCAGGCTTAACGCCTCTCCGATACGCAGTCCGGCGCCGTAAAGAACAGTGAACAGCGCCTCGTCCCGCAAGCTGAGCCAGCTTTCTTTCTCCGTTACGCCAGCGAGAGCCACGATCTCTTTCGCTTCGTATTCGGTCACTGGCCTTGGAAGCCGCCGCTGCGCCCTCGGAACTTTGAGCAAATCGACTGCTTCGTTATGGAGTTGCCCGCTACGGTCGAGCCAATGGAAAAAACTCCGCACTCCGGCGACCGTCCTTGCCCGCGACGAAGCGCCAATATTCTCCGCCGCATTGTGCGCCAGCCAGGCGCGGAAATCCGTCAACGTCAAGGACGAGAGCAACGAAAGCGAAATCTGTCCGCCCCGATAACCGTTCAGAAAGTGAAAAAGATTTTGGAGGTCGAACGCATAAGCCTCGACCGTTCGGGCAGCCATGCGCCTTTCGCCCAACAGCCACGCGCGCCATCGATCCAGCGCATCCAGCGCGTCTGCCGCCAAAGGCAAGATGGTGATATCCCCTCTCACTCTTTTTCGGGGCTGTTTAGGCTTTCGTTGCGGTCCCGCTTGATCAGGAGATTCAGGCAGCGCCCTGGAGTCAACGGCCCATATTTCATTTTCATCCCGGCCTCGACAAGAGCGTCAGGCAAATGTCCCGCCAATTCATCCTCCTGCGAAATCTTCTGCCGAAGCATTCCGCAAGGCTCAAGCGTCCCATATTTATAATATAGCATTCCAATCCCAAGAAGGGCGGCAGCACCCACAATGCACAAAACCCATTTAATCATGCGCGCCCTTTCAAAGGTTGGGAAAACTACTTGCCCGGCAGTATCTTCTGCCCGCACTTCGCCCAATCCGCAACGAACTGAGCAATGCCTTTGTCAGTCAACGGGTGATCGAACAGCTGCCGGATAATTTTTGGCGGAATCGTGGCCACATGAGCACCGAGCGTTGCGGCCAAAACGACATGCTGCGGGCTGCGCACGGACGCCACGAGAATCTCGGTTTTAAACTCCGGATAATTTGAATAAATCTGGCAAATCTCGGAAATGAGATTCATGCCCCCCTGACCGATATCATCCAGCCGCCCCACGAACGGCGAAACAAACGTCGCACCTGCCTTCGCCGCAAGAATAGCTTGCGCCGCCGAGAAGCACAGCGTCACATTAACCATGGTGCCTTGCTCTGACAGATACTTGCAAACCTTAAGCCCCGCGGGGGTCAATGGTAACTTCACAGCAACGTTCTTGGCTATCTTTGCGAGATACTTGGCTTCCTCAAGCATTGTTTCGTAATCGGTGGCCCCGACTTCGGCGCTTACCGGCCCCGGAACGATAGATGCGATCTCCCTGATAAGCTCGACGAAATTAGCAACCCCGGACTTTGCCACAAGCGAAGGATTCGTGGTAACGCCATCCAGCAATCCTGTTTCGGCAAGATCTTTAATTTCCTTAAGATCGGCGGTATCGACAAAGAATTTCACAGCTTATCTCCATTGTTTGACTTTGAGAGGCTTAGCTTTAGAAACTAAGACGAACAGGGCAATAAACCAGCCCGGCAAAAAGCAATTCTTTATAGCCGATGACTCATCCCAGCGCCAGACCCTCTAAAACGATGCGAATCATGGTTCCCGCGCCGCTCGGAGAAGCTTACGACTACCTTCCTCCTGAAGGCGAAGAACCCGCGCAAGGCGCGTTTGTCGAGGTGCCTTTCGGCAGACTTAAAATGATCGGCGTTGTTTTCGGCGAAGGCAAAGGCGGCGTGCCCGAAGCGAAGCTTAAAAAGGTTATTCGCTGCCTACCCGTTCCTCCCGTTCCCGAAGTTGCACTCTCGTTCATTGAATGGGTGGCCCATTACACAGTGACTCCCGCCGGGGCTGTCCTGAAAATGCTTTTTGGCAATGCCAAGTTTATCGAGCCGAAAAAGAAAGACTCCTTTGACTGCCCGGCCTTCCTTCCCGACTTTCATCAGCCTCAACTCAGTCCCGACCAAACCAAAGCCGCCGAAATCCTGAAGCAAGCCGTTCGCGCACAAAAATATTCCGCCACGCTTCTCGACGGTGTTACCGGTTCCGGGAAAACTGAAGTCTTCTGTGAAGCCATTGCCGAATGTTTGCGCCAGGGAAAGCAGGCGCTCGTCATGCTTCCCGAGATCGCGATGACCGCCGCGCTCATCGACCGCTTCGCCGCCCGCTTCGGCGCGCGACCTGTCGAATGGCATTCGGCTCTTGGCGACCGCCAGCGCCGACTCCATTGGCAAGCGATCGCGCGAGGCGAAGCCCAATTTATCCTCGGCGCGAGATCGGCCCTTTTCCTGCCCTACCCGGACTTGGGACTTATCGTCGTCGATGAAGAACATGAAGCCGCCTATAAGCAGGAAGAAGGCGTGATCTATCATGGCCGCGATATGGCCGTAGCCCGAGCCCACATCGGCGGCATTCCCGTGATTCTTTCAAGCGCCACGCCCTCACTGGAGACGCTTCAGAACGCCCGGCAAGGCAAATACGGCCATGTCGTCTTGCCCAAGCGTTTCGGCGTTGCCCAAATGCCGAACGTCGATCTGGTGGATATCCGCAAATACAAACTTGCCGCGCATGAGTTCATCACGCCGCCGCTTTTTGAAAACTTGAAGCAAACCATTGCGGAAGGCCGCCAAGCGATGCTTTTTCTCAATCGCCGGGGCTATGCGCCGCTGACGTTGTGCCGCAAATGCGGGCATCGCCTTCAATGCCCGAGATGCACCGCGTGGCTTACCGAGCACAGGCAATCAGGCCGACTTCACTGCCACCATTGCGATTATACGATACGCCTTCCAGAAAAATGCCCTGCTTGCCAAGCCGAGGCCAGCTTTGCCGCCTGCGGTCCCGGCGTCGAGCGCATTGCGGAGGAAGTCGAAGCGCGCCTTCCCGGCGCGCGCTACGCCGTGATGGCGAGCGATACACTTGAAAAACCTGGAGCGGCTCAGGAACTCGTAAACAAAATGTCCGCAAAAGAGATCGACATTCTGATTGGCACGCAGATCATGGCGAAAGGCTATCATTTTCCAAGCCTGACGCTTGTCGGCGTTATCGACGCCGACTTAGGCTTGGCGGGCGGCGACCCGCGCGCATGCGAGCGCACCTTCCAGCTTTTGCAACAAATCGCAGGCCGCAGCGGACGCGGCGAAGATGCAGGGAAGGTGCTGCTTCAAACGACAGCCCCGGACCATCCTGTCATGAAAGCGATGATTAAGGGAGACCGCGACGCCTTCATGGAAATCGAGTTAGCCGAACGCGAAGCTTACTGCCTGCCGCCGTTCTGGCGCCTGGCAAGCCTTACCGTCTCCGGCGTCGATCAGGCGCAAGTCTCGCGAACCGCGCAAACCCTCGCCGACAGCGTGCCCCGCCTCGAGGAATGCCGGGTCCTGGGGCCCGCTCCCGCCGCATTCGCGAAAATCCGGGGTAAGTATCGACACCGCCTGATGATCCAAGCCCCAAGAAACATAAACCTTTCGTCGATCCTCAAACGCTGGCTGACGACAGTCAAATTGCCGCGCAACCTGCGCCTCTCGGTCGACATCGATCCATATAACTTTATGTGAAGGCTCAGCCCAGCTTAAGGCCAAACTTTGTGGCGGCGTCCGACACCTTGGTCGCTTTCTTGATCTGAATGACCTCCCGATTATCCGGGGGGCCATACACTATCTCGACAAGGTTTTTGCCTAGTGGTCTGATGTCGAAAATGGTAGGTCCTCCGCGCTCAGCCGCAAGTCTCGTTAACTCGCCCACCGTCGAATATACGCCACCGTTTTTGTGCCCTTTATGGCTTCTTTCAGAATTTTCCATCAGTCGTTCCCGTTGCAATAAAATTACTATTTTTTTGACTTTGTTGAAATTTCGTTGGTACGTCAATTAAAAAAGTCCATTTTCTCAAAAATCTTGAATGAAAATAGCGCTTGCCTTGTTCACGACACCCGCATTGCAGGCACACCTCTTTGTTAGTAAATATTTTTGCGGGCACACTTCCACTTTATTACCGCTAATCAATGGAGCTTGACGAGCGATGCCTAGCAGGCTCAATACCTCCGCATCAACCCCACCAGTTCTCCCTGCACGCGAACGCGAGAAGCCGGAAGCCTACGCGTCTCGTAGTTCTTGTTGGCGGGCTCAAGCGCCACCATGCTTCCCTCGCGCCGCAGATACTTCAGCGTCGCCTCTTGCTCGTCAACCAACGCTACGACGATGGCGCCGTCGTTGGCATGATCGCACGCCCGGATAATCACGCGGTCGCCGTCCAAAATCCCGGCTTCGATCATGGAGTCTCCTGAAATCTCGAGCGCATAGTGCCCACCGTTCTCGACATTCCCTCGGCTTGAGGCGAGCAATCCCGCCGGAACATCAAGACTTCCATTAGGATCGCGCAGCGCCTCAATCGGCGTACCCGCCGCGATCCTTCCGTAAAGAGGAAGCGCCACGCTCTGCACCGACGCGATAGCCGCCATATCCGGCGTCGGCAAATCCGATGGAACGCTTTTGCTTTTGCGCGTCTTGCTTTCGCCGTCCGGGAGCTTGACGATCTCAAGCGCGCGCGCGCGATGAGGAAGCCGCTTGATAAATCCGCGCTCCTCCAGCCCTGTTATCAACCGGTGAATCCCCGATTTCGACTTCAGCCCAAGCGACTGCTTCATCTCGTCGAACGAGGGCGACACGCCATCTGCCGCGAGCCGGTCGCGAATCAACAGAAGCAATTCTTTTTGCTTGCGCGTCAACATGGGGGAATCTCCTTGCGGAAAACTCGGAAAAACAAGAACAAAACATGACCGTTCTACTTTGGTTCCCGGCCCGAGTCAAGGCGTCAATTCCCGGAAAAAGGGATCCCGCGCCCAGCAACTGAATGAAAGCGCGAAAGGCCTACCCTGCCCTGCGCATATTTTCCTGCTCTTCGCAAAGTTCCCGCTCAGCCAATTCTTTTGCGCTAACGTAATCTGTCTTTCCCGACCCAAGCAGGGGGATCTGCGATACACGAAGAACGACCTTCGGCACATAGAGGTTCGTAAGCCCGTACGAAAGCATTTTTTCCGAAAGCGCGTTCAAATCGACGCTATCGGACTCGGTCAGCAAAACGATCCTTTCGCCCTTTCTCTCGTGCGGAACGCTGACAGCCACATGCCGAACCCCCGGCCAAACGTCGGAAACCAAAGACTCGATAGCCCCCAGCGAAATCATCTCGCCCGCGACCTTGGCGAATCGCTTGGTGCGTCCGAGGATCGTCACGAAACCATCTTCGTCCAGCGACACGATGTCGCCGGTTTTGTACCATCCCTCGCATTTCTCGATAACGCCGGGGTTTTCGGTCTTCACATAACCCAACATTACATTAATGCCACGAATACACAGTTCTGCGCCGTTCCTGATTCCCTCAACAGGCTCAAGCTTCACATCCAGCCCCGAAACGGCCCGGCCTATCGTTCCAGCCTTATAGTGCAGCGGCGAGTTCACGGTAATGACAGGCGAGGCCTCGGTGGTCCCGTAGCCCTCAAACAACCTCACGCCGAATTTTTCGGCCCAGGCGCGGCGCGTCTCGGGCTTGATCTTCTCTGCGCCGCCTATGGCGAACCGCATGAAGTAAAAATCATGCGGCGAGGCATGTTTTTCGTAATTGGAAAGAAATGTATCCGTCCCCAAAAGCATTGTTGCCTGAGTATCGTAAACAAGCTCCGGAATATCATGATACCGGATCGGCGATGGGTAGAGGAAAGTCTTGGTGCCATAGTACAAAGGCATAAAGAAACCGAGCGAAAGCCCGAATGAGTGAAACATGGGCAAGCAGGCGAACCCGCTATCTCGCGAACTGAACCCAAGCCGAACCCCCGTTTGAAACCCATTGGATATAATATTCCTGTGGCTCAGCATAACTCCCTTGGGTTTTCCTTCGGTTCCCGAGGTAAACAGCATCAGCGCCGGAGCGTCCGGATCAGAAGAAAGTCCCTTCGCCGCCGATGAAACCGGAAGCAAGGCCTTCAAAATTCCGACAAGCCTGTCGAGCGCCGAGGGCTTCAAATCCTCCATGAAAACGATACGGACATTTTCACTTTCAAGCGCCTCGACTATTGGCCCCAAATGCTGGGCCTCGATAAACGCGCGGCTCGAAATAACGGTCTGAATCCGCGCCATCAGGCAAGCCTGAACCACGCGCGCGGGCCCCGACGTAAAATTTACCATCGCCGCCACGCGATCAAGCGCTTGCGCAGCAAAAACAACCGTCCCGTTTGCGATCCCGTTCGGCATCATGACGCCGACGCATTTTTCGTCCGCCTTCACCGCACGCCCAAGGGCGCGGGCTGTCGCAAATATCTGCGCGATAAAACGATCGTGAGAAATGGGCTTCCGTGCGGCGTCCTCAAGAATAACGTTGCCGCCTCCCCTAACCGCCCTCGTGTCGAGGAGCTGCCTTAAAAGAGTCTTGTAAGGAATTCCCTCGATCATTGCGCGTTCGAGAAGATCGTAAATTGCTGTCGCCGCGAGCTTGCGCCGTTTATGGCCTTTGACTTCCGGGGGAAGCGATAGCCGCTGAGAAGGAAGAATCGAAAGCGTGAATTTTGGAAAAAGCCTGCGTCGAAGCCCTTGCGCATTTGAAAAGCAGCTATATTGCGGCCCATCGATCCTGATCGGAAGAATTTCGGCGTCGGCCTTGTCCGCAATCATGCCAGGCCCGTCGTAAACTTTCATAAGCCCGCCCGTCGTCGTCATCCGTCCTTCAGGGAAAATCATGCAGCGCTTTCCGCTCTTGAGCGCATCGATGATCTTCTTGGCAGTCAGCGGATTGGCTTGATCGAGAGAAAAGTCGTCTCCGAGATGCCAGTACGGCTTAAGCCACCACCTAAACGCTATCTGCGCCTGCAAAGCAAAAACAATTTGCCCCGGTAAAAAAGCGGAAAGCAGCAACGCGTCGATTCTTGAGACATGGTTGGCGATAATTAGAGTCCGGGGTCCCGCCTTACTGAAATTCTCCAGCCCCCGCACGTCCACGCGGAAGCAGAGTCGAAATATGAACCGGACAAGGAAAAAAGGAAGAACCCTTCTAAAAAAGCCTGAAAGTGCGTTGCTCATTGCCCTGCCTAAAAGCCGCTCGATTGCGATTAAATCCCGCCGACTAAACCAGTTTGCCCCCAAGCCGCGAAACATGAAAGCCCCTTGGTCGCGCCCGCAAATCATTATCCAATCCTACGCTACCCTACACTTGGAGCGGCATTAACTGATTGATAAGCATTTGAGATTCTGTTGAGGCCTGATTCGCACAGGAGGCTTCGATGGATTTTATAACACTGACGAATATGATTTGGTCTGCGC
>JAQVZU010000129.1 GCA_028708035.1 Alphaproteobacteria bacterium | reverse complement strand
AGATTTCAAGTGGGACAGCCGCGTGGCCGACGTTATTTTTGCGAACACGGCCAAGTTCGGCAGCTCCTATTTCCAGAACTTCATCGGCAGCCAATACACGCGCGACGAAAACGGCGTGCGCCGCGAGAATCCTGAAGCCTACAAACCCGGCGCGGTGCGTTCGATGTGCTGCCGCCTGCAACTTGACCTGCGCGAATTGCAAAAGCGCGGTAACGGCCTGTTCGGCTCGGCGGAAATGACCGGTTCCATCGGCGTCGTGACGATCAACATGGCGCGCCTCGGCTTCCTGCACGCGGGCAACGAGCCGGAACTGATCAAGGCTATCGATCATTTGATGGACCTCGCCCACGGCACGCTTGAGAAAAAACGCCTGTTCGTCAGCGACGGCCTGAAACGCGGCCTTTATCCGTACACCCAGCGCTATCTCAGCTCCCTGCGCAACCATTTCAGCACCATCGGCGTCAACGGCATGAACGAGATGGTCAAGAACTACACGCGCGGCAAGGCGGACATGACGAGCCAGGAGGGTATCGAGATGAGCCTTCGCGTTCTCGACCACATGCGCCTGCGCCTGCGCGAGTATCAGGAAAAATCGGGCAACCTTTATAACCTCGAAGCCTCGCCCGCCGAAGGCGCGACCTATCGCTTTGCCAAGGAAGACCACAAACGCTATCCGCAAATGATTCAATCGGGCAACTACCCGAACATCTACTACACGAACAGCAGCCAGATCCCCGTCGGCTACACCGAGGATCCGTTCGAAGCGCTCGAATTGCAAAACCGCCTGCAATGCAAGTATACGGGCGGCACGGTTTTGCACATGTACATGAACGAGAAGCTGGAAAGCATCGATTCCTGCCGCCGCATGATCCGCACGGTTCTGGAAAACTACCAGCTGCCGTACATTACGATCACGCCGATTTTCTCGGTCTGCGACGAGCATGGCTATCTGAACGGCGAACAGGCCGAATGCCCCACCTGCGGCAAAAAGACGCAAGTCTGGACGCGCGTCATGGGCTATTTCCGCCCCGTCGAAGGCTTCAACATCGGCAAGAAGGGCGAGCACCGCGAACGCAAGCCGTTCAAGGAACCCTCGAAGGAAAAGTGCACCGCCGAAAGCAAAAGATTGGGGACCTATAAAGGTTCATCGGATGACTGTTCTTGCTGCGGTTAATTAAAACCTGTGTCATTCCGGAAAATTTGCGAAGCAAATTTATCCGGAATCCAGATAGCTTTGACGTAGAATAGTCGGCTTATTGCTTTGTCCAAATAATCCAATAGAAACCCGTCATCCTCCGCTCGCGGAGGATCCCATTTGTTTCTTTTTTAGTTTATCTTATGATCCCTAATGCGTCATCCCTCGAAAGCGGGGAGCCATCATTAATAAAAAGTCATGTCCCACATCTACGACATAACGACGTTTTCCATGCTGGATTACCCCGGCGAGCTTTCCTGCATCGTCTGGATGTCGGGCTGCAACCTGCGCTGCGTTTATTGCCACAACCCGGAAATCGTCTTCAGCAAAGGCCGCAAGGAAGACGCGGAACTTCTAAACTTTCTCGAAACGCGCAAAGGCAAGCTCACCGCCGTCGTCTTTTCGGGCGGCGAGGCGACATTCTGCCCTTCGCTTCCCGATCTTGTGCGCCAGGCCAAGGACATGGGCTTCAAGACCAAGCTCGATACGAACGGCAGCAACCCAAAGGTCCTGAAAGAGCTTATCGGCGCGGGCCTTCTGGATTACGTCGCGCTTGATTACAAATGCCCGCCTTATCAGGCTGAAAAGCTTCTCGGCACAAACCGCTTTCACGCCGCCTTTGACGAAAGCCTCGACTTCCTCATTGCCGAAAGCCGGGCAGGGCGCGTGATGCTTGAAATCCGCACAACAGTCCCGCCTGACTTCATGACCGAGGCCGACATCGCATGGATCATCGCCGATCTTGAAAAGCGTGGCTATCAGGGAACGTACTGGCTGCAAAACATCGTTACGACCGGCGAAAATACGATTGGCAATATTCCCGCTCCCTCACGCACTTTTGACCTCGCCCAGCTCCCAACCCCCAAAGGCTTCACGCTCGGCTTCCGGAATTTTAAATAGGCTATACTCATTACACATAGAGTTGAACACATAGAGTTGAGAAAGAATTTCCCCTCCCCTTGCGGGAGGGGTCAGGGGAGAGGTGGCGGTGAGAATAATTCCCTCGAATAAAAAGTGCGTCATTCCGGAAAATTACGAGCGTAGCGAGGAATTTATCCGGAATCCGATTTGTTTTTCTTTTTATGAGAAACCAAATCGGATCCCGCATCTCGGTGCCGCGCATCGCGAGAGGATCGGAGCAAAGAATGAATTCCCCTTCCCTTGCGGGAGGGGTTGGGGGAGGGGGCGGCGGTGAGAATTATTCCCCTTCGTGATGGTAGCCAACTCCAAAGAAAAACCCCCGCTTTCGCGGGGGTTTCAAATCACTCATACTTCCGAACCCATTAATACCCGTAATACTGGGGCGGAGGCGGGGGAGCCGGAGGCTGCGTATAAATAACGGTCGTTTGCGGTTGAGGCGCATACACAACCGGTCTTTCGATGACATTGCCCTTGGACACCATGCATTGCACATAGGCGTTGTCGTATTGCTGCTGGATGCCCCTCTGATCGTTCGAGGAGGTATGCGCGCCGACGGCAGTGCCCGCAACCGCGCCGCTTGCCGCGCCGATGGCCGCGCCCTGACCGCCGCCGATTGCAGCGCCAAGGCCTGCGCCAAGCACGGTGCCGCCAAGGCCTTCTAACACGCCGGTGGTATTGGCGCGTTCAGCCTGTCCGCGAATCTGATCGTCTGCGTACTGTTTACAGGTGTATTGATCCATCTGTACCTATAAAGGCGAAGATGTAAAATACAGCTCTCCATCCCCACATACTCACTATAAATACTGCAATCGGCGTACCTAAAGCAGGTCCGAT
>JAQVZU010000063.1 GCA_028708035.1 Alphaproteobacteria bacterium | reverse complement strand
AGGTTCATTCCGCGGTAATACGGCGCGCCATAAAGCGCTGCCGCGTAGGGGCTTTTTTCGAAAGAAAGCTTAAGCTCTTCCCCACCCATGCCGCCAAGCAGCGCATTCAGATTTCTTCCCACACGCCCAATCGCCAAAAGCTCGGGCATCGCGTCAGGAAACTCCGCCAGCAATGTGCGCCAGATTTCCTCCGCAGGCGGAGGCGCATCCGTCTCCTCAAGCGTCCTTTTGCCGTTGATTTCCTTCAGCAGCGCGGCGTCCTGCAAACATCTCTTTAGCGACAAAAGAAGCCCGCGCCTCTCGAAAGGCTGCTCGTCGAGCAAACTTAATGTATTCTGAATCCATCCAACATTCTGCGCTTCGTTCTTGTTAAATGCCGCATAGGCAAATGCCACGGCAAGCGCGTTGAACAAAGGCACCCCATCCGCAAAATACTTCTTTCTCTGAAGTTTTTCCTCGTTCTCCGCGAGCCATGCACATACGCGGGCCTTTAGATCGGAGTTGCCAAGGCCATCCGCCATCGCCTCGTCCGCCGGATGTGGGACCAACTCGGCGTCTATCCGCCACTGGGCTATGCCTGCCTTGCGTTGCATAAACGCCGCTCTGAACCGGCAGTCCTGCAAAAGGCTTATGACATTCCCGCTGTCATCAAAAAGAGAAATATCCGCCAGCACCGACCTTAACCCGCGCCGCCTAAGCTTCACTTCGAACGCGGTAGGCGCGGCTCCGCCAAAGAACCTGAGACGCCCCACCTTAACCGGCAGATAAGGCGTCCCGATTCCCGCCTCTATCTCGGCACGAAAGCAATTAATTAGCGCCTGAAAACAGGAATCCAGAATGGAAGGGTGCAGTATATAAGAAGCTTCCGTTTCCTCAACGGCTTGAGGTAACCGCAGTCTTCCGGTTATCCGGTCCGCCTCTACGTTCGCGGATACAAACCCTTGAAACGCCTCGCCATAAGCCAGCCCAAGCTCTGAGGCCCGCCTGTAATGTTCATCGGCTTCAATACAATCGCCCTCGACTTCCTTTAGCGATCCTCTTTCAGGTTCTGTTCTTCCCGGAACGAGCAGCCGTCCCTTTGCGTTAAGGCTCCATTCGTCCTCACTAAGCCTCGGGCGGCTTGAAAAGCTGAAGGTTCCATCACCAGGGCTCAACTCGAACCGGAGGCTTTTCCCTTGCTCGCCGTCGAAAACAATCGGCGAAAGGATTTCAAGCTCCTCAAGCTCAAGGCAATTTCCACCGAACCACTCGCGCGCTGCCGCAAGCGCGACCTCCACATACCCCGCGCCCGGAAACACGGAGGCTCCTGCCACATGGTGATCGGCAAGCCACGAGTCTTCAACTGTATCGAGCGTATTCTCCCAAGCCGCCTCGCAATCCTTGAGCCTCCACCCCAGTAGCGGATGAACCCGGTGGCTTTCAATAACCGGAACGAACTCATTCGTTCTCGGAATCCAAAATTTCTCGCGTTGCCATGGATAATTCGGCAAAGAAACAAAATTTCCTTTAACCGGAAACCACGCCTTAAAGTCTGGCGTTGGCTCGCAAAGCTTCAGCCTCAAAATTGTCTCATTCAGTCGATCTGCCCCGTCCTCTTTCTTTCTCAACGAAGGCAGCACGAGCCCAACTGCTTGAGCCGCCGTTAAGCATTCGGTCATGTACCGCTGCAAAATAGCGTTCGGCCCTATCTCGACGAACCTGCGGCAGCCCCGCGCAATCAATGTCTCGATGGCCTTGCCGAATCTCACCGGTTGCCGAACATTCTCCCACCAATAGGCCGCGCCGAGGTCCTTCCCTTTAAGAACCTTCCCCGTTACGGTCGAAACGAAGTCGATGTTCGAGTTTTCCGCTACCAGACTTCCTAACCGCTGCATTAAATCCTCGCGGATCGGATCCATCGACCTGCTATGGAAAGCATAATCAAGGTCTAGAATACGGAAAAAGACGCCCTTCGCTTCCATCCCCTCACGAAAATCATCCAGTTCTTCAAAACTCCCCGCCAGCGTCACATTTCCGGGGCTGTTGATCCCCGCGACTTCGATAGTCTCGTACTTTCCTTCCTTGATTGCTTTGCGAATATTCTGTTCCGACATTCCCACTGCGGCCATTTTTCCGCCGCGAGCTTTTGCCTGCGCCACGCTCCGCGCGCAAATGACCGTAATTGCCTGATCAAGCGTTAAAGCCCCCGAAGCCCAAGCGGCGGCCACCTCTCCGGTGCTGTGCCCCGCAACTGCATCGGGTTCAATCCCCTTCTCATGCAACAGCATTGTGAGCGCCACTTGCATAGCAAACAGCAAAGGCTGAGCCACGCCCGTGTCGTCAAGCCTCGACTCCGCTTCGCTCGCGTTAAGCATCTCAAGAACGGAAAAACCTGCCCGGTCCTTCATCGCGGTATCAAGGCCTGCCATAAGTTCGCCGAAGCGCGGCATTTCGGCCAGCAATCGCCTCCCCATACCAAAATACTGGGCACCATTTCCTGAATAAACAAACGCGACCAAAGCCGGAGACGTCAGGGCTTTGTCAACAATAATTTGCTTAGGATTCTCATTTCGAGCGTACTGTGAAAGCAAAGCCGCGATTGCGTCGCTGTCCTTACCCCGTACAACAAGACGGTGTTCCAAATGTTGCCGACGGCACGCGGCCGACCAGGCTATGTCGTAAAAAGAAACCGGTTCCGGACTGTTCAGCAAATCGGAATACAAGCCCGCAAGATCACGCAGCGCCCCCGGTGTTCGCGCTGAAAGCACAAGCGGCGGAAAGGGAGTTTCTCCCGCGATAGAAGAAGCGGATACTTGCACATATCCCCTCAACAAAACGTGCGCATTTGCCCCGCCAAAACCAAACGAGTTGACGCCCATAACAGGGGGCTCGTCATCCTCCTTTTCCAAAGGAACGCACTCGGTCATAACTTTCAGATTAAGCCCTGAAAAGTCGATAGCCGGATTGGGGGTATGAAAATTGATCGAAGGCAGCAATTGCCGATGCTTGAGCATCGCTATCGTCTTGATAAGCCCGGCCATTCCCGAAGCCGCTTCAAGATGCCCAAGGTTGCTTTTTACCGATCCGATTGGCAAAGGAACTTCTCTGCCGCGCCCGTAAACGTCCCCAATGGCTTTTGCCTCGACGGGATCCCCAACAGCCGTCCCGGTGCCGTGTGCCTCAATATAATCGATCTGCCCTGGAGTCAGCTTTGCATGTTTCAAAACGCTGCGCATCAGCGCGGTCTGCCCCGCGCTGCTCGGAATGGTAATGCCAGTCTTCTGCCCACCGTCGGCATTGATTCCGCTGGCCAGAATAACGGCATGGATCGGATCGCCATCCGCTTCCGCTTGAGCCAAAGGCTTAAGCAACAGCACCGCGCCGCCTTCCGCACGCACATATCCGTCAGCAGCGGCATCGAATGCGCGGCACTTCCCGCCGCCCGATATCATTGAGGCCTTTGTAAAACCGACAAAAGGATACGGATGCAGCAGCATGTTAACGCCGCCAACAAGCGCCATCTTGGTCTCGCCTTGCTTCAAAGCGTTGCACGCCTGATGCAAAGCGACCAAAGACGATGAGCATGCCGTATCGACGGACATCGATGGCCCGCGAAAATCAAATATATAAGACAATCGGTTAGCCGCCACACTCAACGTATTCCCTGTCATGACATGAGGCGAGAACGCTGCCAAATCGGCTACCCCGCGCACGCCATAATCAAGGCTTGAGATGCCGACGAAAACCGCGCTGTCCGATCCGGCAAGGTTATCAGGCACTTGACCAGAATTTTCCATCGCTTCCCAAGCCAGTTCGAGAAGAAGCCTTTGCTGCGGATCAAGCCATGAAGCCTCGCGCGGCGAAATCCCGAAGAAAGAAGCGTCAAACTCGTCAATCCTCGATAAAACGCCCGCAGAGAACGTAATGCTTTTCCCCGGCTCGGACCGCTTAGCATGCTTTAACTCATTGACCGCCCATCGGTCTTCGCCGATCTTCCCTATGACATCCCGACCTTCGGACAAAGCCTTCCAAAAGCTCTGTTCGTCGCAAAGGTCTCCAGGAAATCGAAAGGCCAAGCCTATGATTGCAATGGAGTTTTCGCTCCCCCTTTTTTTCATCTAAAAAGTCCTTGTTTTCTGTGGATGGCAAAATGAAAAGTACAGGTTGATGGTGGGATGCGGATGTTTCTCAAAAACGAGCCTAGAGTGTAAGAGGCTATATTTCTCATAATCGTATTTGAGGAGCAAGAGTGACGTTCTCCTCTCTCAAAGGGCGATCAGAATTAGAGTATTGACGTATCTGGCTTCGGCAATGGCAAGCGTGTGCCATGTGCCAATAGCACGTTTCGGGCCTTTTCTGCGCCGCAGATCAGAAAGGGCATCAAAACCAAGGACTCGTTTCCGTCGACGCCGCGCTCGAGCTCATTTATCTGACCTTGAAAAACGTCTCGCTCTCACACCTGCCCTGCCCGTGCGATTGTCCGCGCATGCACGCCAAGCACTCCAAGGAAACCTTCCGAATCCTTGTGATCGAACGCACCTTCGTTTTCCATCGAACTATCACTTGAGAACAAAGAGTGCGGGCAGTCCTTAGCGCTAACGAATGACATGTTGCCTTTATATATAGAAACCGTAATCGTGCCGGTCGCCAGCCTGGTCACTTCCGCAATTGCCTTACGCGACATACGCGTGGCAACGTCGTTCCAGTAGCCTTGATAAAGCTGCTTCGAGATATGCTGCGAAAGCGACGTAAACAGTTCATGCGTTCTACGGTCCATAATCAATTGAAGCAGAAACGCATAAGTCGTCCCCAACAGCTCCATTCCCGGAGCCTCGTAAACACCGCGCGACTTCACGCCGACAAACCTGTTTTCGACCATATGCAACCCGATGCCGACGCCATGCTTGCCTCCCACCTCATTCGCGATCAGCATAGCCTTAAGTGCATCGACAGGCTTGCCGTTGATGCTTACAGGCTTGCCTTCAATGAACTTAACCGAGAACTCTTCGGCCTGATCGGGAGCCTGCTCGGCCCATACGCCCATCTCCGGCTTTACGAAATGCGCGGGAGTCTCAAGCGATTCCAGCTTGCCAGCCTCATGCGTTAGCCCCAAAAGGTTCGCATCGGTCGAATACGGCTTCTCGCGCGAAGCCTTAATCGGCAGCCCGTGCTGTTCGCAGTATTCGATCATCGGAATACGCCCGCCAAACCTGTTCAAAAACGCTTCGTCGCGCCATGGCGCATAAACGCTAAACGAAGGCTCAAGCATGTTGGTGATAAGCTGGAACCGCACCTGATCGTTACCGCGCCCAGTGGCTCCGTGGCTAAAAATCGAAAGCCCGCGCTTTTTCATTTCGGGTAAAATGCCCGAAACAGTCACCTGCCGTCCGAAAGGCGTCGTGGACCAGTAACGGCTTTCGTAACACGCCTGCTCCTGAACGCCCTCAATGCCGATCTCGGCCATTTCCTTTTGCAGCGGAATGCCGATGAAATCTATCGCACCACATGCGCGCATACGTTTTTCAATGGAACTGAAATCCGTCTCATCCGGTTGGGCAAGATCCGCCGTGCAAGCGATTACTTTGACGCCCTGCTCCGTCAACCAATGAGTAATCGTGCAACTGTCAAGGCCGCCCGAGGCGGCGAAAGCGATGGTCTTTCCTTTTAAATCGGCAACATTCATAAGAAACTCCATAAATCGATAAACAGGAACCTGCATTCGCAAACGCTTCTAGCAGCGTGGCAGGCAGTTCGGCAATGGTTTTGGTCAGGGGAAAATGTGCGCCATCAGGCGCGTCGGGCAGCGCGACGAAAGAAAATGGGAAGGAATAGATCTATAACCATAATGAGTTACATACTCCATTATCAAAGCAGCGACAAGATAATTCCTTAACCAATTCGCATCGCTTACCACCAGCGTGCCACTCCGCGATAACCGGATTTTAGGCGCTTAATGCGCGGCGCTGCTCGGAAAACTGAATAACGCCGGGAACGGCTGCCGATTGCTTGGCCTTCTTCTCTTCCGCATATTGGAAGTCATTGGCGGCCTCCCGCTCGTAAGGCAATGCCTCTAACGACCCGCGGCCCCCTGTCACAACCAACTCGATTAGCTTGCCGGAGGGAGTAAAGCACCCGCACACCAGCGGCCCACCGCGACCGCAACCGCCGTCTAGCGTCACGGCCAAATCGTCAAGATCGGCGCCTCCGTTAACGGAGTCAAAGCCGCGTACAACGCGGTTGTAGGTCCCCAGAGCACGCCCCGTTACGCGGAACGGAGCCGCTGTCCACCACAAAGCCTCGCCCTGATCGTCAAGCGACCGCGTCGGATCGAAACTTGCCGGAACAAACAACGTTCGCTTTCCGTCCACTGAAGGGTTAGCAAAAGCAGCCCTGCGCATTGTAAAACTTAGTTTTTCTTGCCCCGGTGCAGTGCGTTGAAGCGCACGAAGGTGGTTTGTCCAACGGGTAATCGCAAGGCTTCCTGCCCGCGCCACCGAACGGGTGTCCGTCACACTGACTCCGTAAAGCCGTAAATAGGATTCGACTCCTGAAGCCAAAAGCTTCTCAAGCGTCTGGTGGGGCAACGGCGCGAATTGTAACCGGAGCAACCTTTGCCATGCTTCCTCAGCGGGGCCACGCAGATACACGATATCCGAAGCCTCGACGCCCGTTTTGCACATCAGCGCCGAACGAAAAACCAGCAGCTCTTCCATGACAGCGGCATTGTCGCGAGACTCGACGCCCAAGTAATTTCCAAGATAAACAAGACGGTCGCGAACCTGAAATCGCGAAGCAATGTGATCGTGAAGGGTAACCAGCCTCTCGACATCGCCATGAACTGCGGCGATTGCCCAAACGCGGCGGGGCGAACCCAATTCGGCAAACTTCTCGTTCACGACTACCGACCTTCATTAAGAACTCGTTAATGAATAAAGACGCCAGAATCGCAAAAAAATCAACGATTCGATTCGAATTTTCCACAGGTTTTTCGTAAAGCAAGAACTATACCGTAAAAAACCTGAAGTTATGAATACTGCCTAAACAGGAGCCGGGTTCAACGAGGCTAGGGTCAAAGTGCGGTTGTTAACGACGGGAACAACCAGCGACAATTGGCCAGTGCCCTCGCTGCCTCGTGCGGGGATGAAGTTCCCTTGCTCTCTCGTATTCCAGTTCGTCCGGCGCATTTCTTCCGGAGATCTCTCCATTTCATAGTACGGCCTCGAAATCCAGTTGCTTGCGGGTTCAAGGACCGCCTTTGTCGCTTCGCCGTCTTCATTAAAACTTACGCGTTCGACGCACGGCATTCTCGGATCGGCACAAGGACCTTTAAGATTGATAGCGCCGCTATCGTAACACGGCTCGTCGCCACACATTCCCGTTTCGCACGGATTAAAGCCACGCGGAGGAGGCTCACGCATGGGAGGCATTTCGCGCGCTGGCATCTCGCCCCGAGGCGGGATTTCGATTGGCGCAAACGAATGCATCGGGACACCTTGCGGCGTAACGGCCTCAGGGGGCGGAACGGGTATCGGCGCAGGAATGATCGTACGCCGGATAATAATCTCCGTGGGTTCTTTCGCCTTGAGGTGTTTAATGTGCTTCACATGCTTGACATGTTTTTCGGGGTAGCACAGGGTTTCTTTTTTCGGAATGACGGGATGCTTGGCCGCGCATGGGGCTTTTGGCGGATGGTGCGCCGGGGCGTGATGCTCAGGAACGGTGATGCGGATGACCTCTTCAGCCGGAAGCGCTGGAACCACGGGCATGGCTGGAATCGCCGCGCGCTGCGGAGGTTCAAGCATTCGCGGAGGAAGCCAGCATTGGTCCGTTCCGCAAAATTCTGGCCTGTCAGGCGGAGAATTGATGTAAAGAATAGAGTCAGCGCCGCCCACAGGCGTTGACGCGGCCGCTGAAGATGTCGACCCGAACAAGTCGCTTGAGACAATTCCGAGCACACCGCCAGCCAAACTGAAAACCGCGCTTTGAAACGCGAATTTTTCCCAGCCTAAGCCGCCGTCCTTATGACGCCAGTTTTCTTTCATGACAGCATGGACGATACTTGCGGTTGCGCCGGTGGCGGTTCCAACGGCAAAAGCGCTCGATCTTGTGAGAAGCGTTCCAAAATTCGTGGCGCACCCACCGAAAATCCCGCCCAAAAGCCCCATCAGCGCGCTTTCGAATAATAAGCGGCTGCAATATGCTTCTTTCGGAGCGCCTGGCTTTCGTTGCGCATTGCGGTACAGCGCACGCACAAGACAGGCAACCACGCCCGCAGCGACGCCCGCTATCGCGCTTGCGGATATGCCGAAAGCAGTTGCATGATCTGGAGACGGCGGAAAAGCATCAAGCATCATGGCTCTTGTCAATAAGCGAGTGGCAATACCGAAACCAAAGCCGAGCCAAAATTCGCACGTGTTAATCCTCTGGCCGATCCGGAAAGCGATCTCAAGGCCGCTCTTCATAACTCGCGTGGCTGCGCTTTTCGGCGCAGCGGATTTACACGTTCGGTTTAGGGATTGAGCCGCCGCCAGCGCATACGACTCGGCCCAAGGAAACCGTACAGGAGACTCTTCTGATGTTTTACGACTCCGGCGGAACAGGTTCGCGAGGCTAAGGCGGCAAATGACGAAGTCTCTGTGGCGAAATGAATTTTTGGGGGCCTTCGACAATGTTTTCGCTGCTTTCGGCTCATCGTTTTGAGGAACGGAGCCCTTCCGCAAGAATACTTCTCCTACGGCCTGCGCGAACGCGCTTGAACATGTGACTCCGCGTGCTTGCCGCGCATTGCTGACATAAAGCTTTGCCGCCTTGCCCAATAGGCGCATGTCCCAAAGGAACGCTTTTCCTTTATTTGGCTCCAGTCGAAGCATGGGACTCCTCTCAGTCAGGCCGAAAATTCTCCTGTCTTTTTCAAAGAACGATCCTTTCACGTAACATCACGGTCATCTTCATGACGGCGAAGATCCCATTTCTTTGTTCGCAAAAAAGCCAAAGGTCTCTTATGGATTTCTCCAGTAATTTTTTTTGCTCTAGTAATATGCGGAATTCCCAGAGCCGTATCGGGACTCATCTCCCGAATACCATCCTCCATACTCCCGCTGCCGCGGACGGCGGGGATACGCGCCATAGTCTGGATAACCGTAACCGCTCCCGTATCGTCCGGCGTAATTGCTTCCGCTGCCATAGGGCGAATATTGCTGCGACGAATACCCGTTACCAAAATATGTGGCGGCACCCTGCTGCCTTCCGCCCCATGGGTCACTTGAACCATAACCGGAACCCTGGTTAAGAAATGTTGGCCTGTTGTTGTATATTCTGTCGCGACTGTCGTAATTTTTATCGCCTACTTCGACATTCTCTCCGCTGATTTCGGAGTTGTAGTAGTTCGTGCCGAGTTTGCCCTCTCCCGCCGCAATTCCATAGTCCATCATACCGACGCCCGTCATCACCGCGCCAGCGCCCATTGTTGTGGCTCCGAGAACATTGGTGGCTTGCCGGATGGTGCTGGGTTCGGAAACTACCGCGCCTAGCCGTGCACATGTCGCACACGTCGGAGGCCGCGCGCGGTCATAGAGCGCCGTGGCGTTCGAATGCGTCGAGGAGCCGTACGTTTGGAACCCCGCCAGAACGGGTTCCCCTTTGGCCGTCGTGACGAGCGAGCCATCCGGATACGTTAGCGGGAGAACAACGGCGCGAGGATCTCCGCATGCTGCGAGACTCAAAAGAAGAAAAAAAGCGGCCCTTGAAACGCGGCGGTCGATTTTCATGGGAATTCCCTTATCTGTTTAAGTGACAGAAGCGGTTCTACCCACATGGAGCACAGGGAAACGCACAGATGCTTGCGCGCGATTGGAAAAAATATTTGGTTCGAATGAACGCCTGGCCTGTCCAAAGCATACTCAGGGTACTTTAATTCCGCATTTCCTTTTTGATGCCCGTAAAAGGATACAACCAAAACCGATCAGGAATACATCGGACGGTTTGCGATTTTCCGCTCGGCAGCAGATTGCATTGAATAGCCCTCTTCACCTTGCGCGCAAAATTTGTACAGGGACCCATAGACAAATTCCGAAAGCGTTTCGACAGAATCGATTTCGACGCGAGTGCCATAGATGCGCACATCCGTCTTTTGCCGCAGCACATTAAGCGCGCGCGAAAATGTGGCTCCTTTCATACCGAGAACCGATGCGATAAGGCTTTTATTGTATGGGAGTGAGATAATCGCCCTGTCTTGGTCCTGAGGGCACAAGCGAAGCAAAAAACATCCGACGCGCTGCGGCGCGCTCTTAATCGCATTAAGCGCCATGTCGCTGTAGTGCTGGCGATGGCGCTGCGACATGGACGAAAGTAGCCGTAATGCCAGTGTGGGCTTGAGATGAACTTGCTCTTTGAGAAGAGATGAAGGGATGCTGAAAAGCTTGACGCTCTCAACAACCTGAGCGCTGCTGGTGTGGAGGCCCTGTTCGAAAATCGCGCCTTCGCCCACGGTATCGCCCGCCGCAAGCATGTCGATGATAATTTCTTCGCCTTCTGGCATCGTCTGGAACAGCTTGATCCAGCCGTTCGCGATCACATAAAAGAAATCAGCGGGATCGTCCTGGAGATATAGAATTTTACCTTTTTTATATGCTCCGAATCTTCCCGCATTCTGAAAACAAGCGAGTTCCTGGTCGGAAAGCCCTGCAAACAGCGTAGCACTGCGCAGGGCATCAAGCGAACGCCCTGATTGTCCGACACCTTGTTCATTGGCGACACGGGTCATGCGGGTATTCCCTTTTCGGTATACAATGATACCACACATGGAGCAACGACTCAAAAACTTTGGCTTTGTCTCCTGTTGCGTTGTACCTCATCGCGAAATAAAGGCGCTTTGATCGTTATCAAAAGTTCGCGAACGGAACGGAAGTAATCTAAGGATTGCCTTTCTTCTGCAATACGGAGAATAAAATGAAAAACTTTGCGGCTCTTGCTTTGCTGGGTTTTCTTTTTGGCGTATGCGGACCGGCACTTGCAGCCAACAGCCGCGTCGAGGCCGAGCTTGGAAATCAAGGCAATCTTTCGATGTTTTATCAGGCTCTTCTTAACACCGGCGTGGCGAACGAGTTGAACGAAGATACCGATTATTCTGTATTCGCGCCGACAAACGCGGCGTTTCAGCAGATCAGCCCCACCGCGTATCCGTGCTTCTATTCATCCCAGTGCAGAAATGAGGTCGCCGCGCTCCTGCGCAACCATATCATTCCTACGCGCCGATCCATTCGCGAGCTTGCGCAGATGGGCGAGGTTGAAACCATCGGCAATGGGCGTATCCTCGTCGAGGAGCCTTACATCAACACATTTTCGGCCAACGGCAACCGCATCGCGTATATGGACAACGTCAACGCTCTTTATCAGATCGATGGTGTGATCGTTGATAAACGCGAATTATCCGAATTTGCCAAAACACCTCCGGGTCCACCCCCCGGCACCGTGGCCGAGCGAACCGTCACCACGTCGCGCACCGTTATTGTTCCTTCTTCACCCGGCGGGTATCTCTTGCCGGGAGGAATTCCTTCCGGCAAGCAAATATATTGGCCTCCGGAAGCGCCCAATGAAAGTTCCACTACCGTCATCGTCCATTAAGGGGGATACACATGGCCTGTCGTAACGCGCGTTTGCTGCTGCTTTTCAGCGTGTTCGTCCTGATCGGCTGCGCCGATACCGGTGCGGGGCCCGCAGAAGCGGATTTTTGTGACGTTGTTCGCGACACACAGGGGCAGATTATCCGCTCGGCCAACGGCACGTGCGTGCGCACGAACTGGATGAATGACCGCGATGTATGTGCGCCGGAAACAGTGACCATCCAAGAAACCGTTACGCAGCGCGTCGAAACCCGCGCAGCGGCGCTGACTCGAGAAGAGCGGACCGTTTACTTCGAGTTCGACCGCGCGGCGCTGACGCCTGCCGCAAGAGCGCGGCTCGACACGCTTGCCGATATTCTTAAATCGGACCAGACCGTAAAGGAAGCTCGGATCGTTGGCTACGCCGACCGTATCGGAACAATCTCGTACAACGAAAAGCTTTCGCAGGCGCGCGCGAACGCTGTGAAAAACTATTTGGTCGAGCGAGGCTACGTGAATGCCCGCGTGACGGAGACACGTTGGGTCGGCAAGTCGCGACCTACGACCCATTGCCCGAACCTGAAAAACAAAACAGCGTTAATCGCATGCCTGCAGGGAGACAGAAAGGTCGAAGTCGAAATTGTGTTTAATCCGCCGTCGGGGCCGCACGCGCAAAGATCCCCAATGCCGCCGAGTTTTGCTCCTAAAGGAGCCATGGGAAAACCAACACCTCTCAGGAAACCCTAGATCGGTGCTTTTGAAATTGAGGCTCTTTTGCAGAGTTGGTGGGTGAATTTTGGTAATTTTGGGGATTTTTACAGTTCCGGCAAGCTCATTGTCAGGATTTTGAGTTTGAGATATTCCTCGTCGCGGAGGCCGAAGGCGCGGCG
>JAQVZU010000128.1 GCA_028708035.1 Alphaproteobacteria bacterium | reverse complement strand
ATGGGCGACGTGATCGTGATCGATTTTGACGGCAGCGTTGACGGAGAGAAGCGGCCCGGCATGAAGGGCGAAAATCACGAGCTCGAACTTGGCACGAAGTCCTTTATTGACACGTTCGAAGACCAGTTGGTTGGAGCCAAGACGGGAGACAAGAAGCAGATCAATGTAACCTTCCCCGGCGATTATCATGCTCAGGATCTGGCCGGGAAGAAGGCGGTTTTTGACGTTGAAGTCAAGGAGTTGCGCCAACACAAGCCTGTCGAATTCACAGACGAGCTTGCCAAGGAACTGGGCCTCCCCGGCATCGACAAGCTGCGCGAGCGGATCAAGGACGACTTGGACGCGAACTACAAGAGCGTGAGCCGCTCAGCCATCAAGCGCGAACTGATGGACAAGCTCGCGGAATCTTATAGCTTCCCAGTCCCAGCCAGCCTGTTGGATATCGAATTCAAACAGATATGGAAGCAGGTCGAAGACGCGAAGGCGAAGAACGACCTTCCCGAGGAAGACAAGAAAAAGACCGATGAAGAGCTCCGCAAGGAGTACCGCGGCATTGCCGAGCGGCGAATCCGCTTGGGGCTTCTGCTGGCGCAAGTCGCTCAGGACAACAAAATCGGCGTGACCAATCAAGAACTTAGCAATGCCCTGATGGCCGAGGCCCGCAGGTATCCCGGACAAGAAAAGGCGGTCTTCGACTATTACACGAAGACACAAGGCGCGATTGAACGCATTCGCGCGCCGCTGCTTGAGGAAAAAGTCGTCGACTTCATTATCGGAAAGGCTAAAGTGACGGACAAGAAAATGTCCGCCGACGAGCTGATGAAGACGCTCGAAGAAGAATAAGTTGGAGACAAAATGAGCCGGGTTCTGTCGTTGATCGAAAAGGTTCTTGCGTTCCCATTGGCCGCCAAACTTTTGGTTTTATTTAATATCGGCGCGCTTCTTTTCGCATTAACGATGGAATACGGCTTCGGAGCCCGCCCTTGCATATTGTGCTTGTGGCAGCGTGTTCCCTATGCCTCCGTCGCGGCGCTTTCGGTCCTTGCGCTGCTATGGAAACCCTATGGCCGAAAAACTATGGGGATATTATCCCTTTGCGCGTTTATCTATTTTGCAGGATCGGGCGTCGCCTTTTTCCATACGGGTGTCGAACGGCACTGGTGGAAGGGAACCGATAGCTGCGAGGCGGCGCAAGACTTGAAAGGCCTTTCCGCCGAAGAGATTCGCCAAGCGCTTCTCGCCATCGAAGAACCCCGCTGCGACGTCATTCCCTGGACGCTTTTCGGGCTGTCCATGGCAAACTATAATGTCATGGCCCTGTTTGGGTTATCAATGGGCACAGCTCTCGTGGCGGTCCGCCTTCGCCGTAAGGACATTCTCTAAGCAAAAGATTCCGCCGCAAGGCAATTCCTTCCCGCGCCGACGATCAGCGGAATCGTCGAATGTCATGAGAATCCCGGCTTTTGGGCTTTGGCACGTCCCTTGCTTTTCCTCATTTGAGATTTTTCAGCCCATACCGGGCAAGATCAACTGATGAGGTATCTCCATGTCATCTCTTTTTGCAGCCTTGGGCGTCGCGGTCTCTGGCCTTGGTGCGCAATCACAGGCCATCGGCAACATTTCCGACGATTTGGCTAACGCGCAAACCACCGGCTACAAAAGCATCGGCACCAGCTTCTCAAGCATGGTCACAGCCTCAAGCGCCACGAACAACAGCCCGGGCGGCGTGAGCGCAAAGCCGAGTTACCGCAATGACGTTCAGGGGAATATCAACTCATCCGAGACAACGACGAACCTGGCGATCTCGGGCCAAGGCTTTTTTAACGTCACGACCATGGTCCGGGACGAAAACGGAACGGCGCAACCCACCGAAAGCCAATTCTACACGCGCGACGGATCGTTCACACTGAACTCGGACGGCTATCTCGTCAACAGCTCTGGCTATTATCTGGAAGGCTACGCCGTCAGTAATGGCATTGCATCCGACGAACTTGCCCCTATCCAAATTTCGTCGATGTTGGGAGATCCGCAGCAAACGACGGCCCTGACCTATATCGCAAACCTGCCCGCAGGCGCGAGCGACTTCACTTCGACGGCATCGACGATCAATATTTATGACGCCCTTGGCGATACGCATCAGACGAGCGTCGTCTGGGAAACGACCGCCACGACCAACGTTTGGAAGGCCACCGTCACAGTGGCCGACGCGGGCGGAGATGACGGAACCGGCACGCATACGAACCTCAGCTACAAAGCCTCTTTTGAAGTTACGTTCAATTCTTCGGCCCCGACCGGCACCATTCAAAGCATAGATGGAGCTGCGGAAGGCTGCACCTCCGGATATTATGATGCGAGCGGCAATATTGTGGCCGACTTGGGCCCCGTCGAAACAACGGCGGCTGTTGCGGGAAACGCCGCGATAGTGACGCTTGGCGGACTTGCCGCTGATACCACAACGTCGAATCTTATATTCCCTGGCTCCGCGCCTCAAACGGTCAGTCTTGATCTTGGCAATTTCAACCAGGCAACGGGCCTGACGCAGTACGCAAACGCGACGACGGCGGTTTCTGTGTCGTCTATCGCGCAAGACGGCCTGCCGAAAGGGTCTTATAGCAGCATCGGCATTGATTCCGACGGCATCATCTCGATCAATTATACGAATGGAAGCACGCGCAACATCTATCAAATTCCGGTTGCCACTTTTAACTCACCCGACAACCTGCAACGCGTCTCGGGCGGCGTTTATACAGCGACCTTGGGGTCGGGCACGGCTCAGTTGCGCACGGCGGGGTCTAACGGCGCAGGAACGTTTTCGAGCAGCGCTCTCGAATCCTCAACTGTCGATATCGCAAGCGAATTTACGACAATGATTCAATCGCAGCAAGTCTACTCCGCGAACGCGAAAGTCGTATCGACCGTCAACAGCATGCTGAATACGATCATTCAGGCCGTTCAATAATTAAGGGCTTGGCGCGCGCCGTCCCCAAAGCGGCTTGCGCGGGAAA